>JAPLUM010000709.1 GCA_026397605.1 Verrucomicrobiota bacterium
GTAAACCACAGCTCGCCTCCAAAGCCCCAGTTGATGCAATTGATCATCTGATGCGAGTCGGCTGTGCCGAATCCGCCGAGCACGATGCGCTTCGTGTCAGCCTTGTCATCGCCATCCGTGTCTTTGAAATGCAACAACTCGGTGCCCTGCGCCACATACAGGCCGCCATCGCCGAGCTCGATGCCACTGGGCATGAACAGGCCTTCGACGAATTTGTGAAACTTGTCCGCCTTGCCATCGCCGTTCGTGTCCTCGCAGACGAGGACGTAGTCGTTAGCCTTTTCACCCGGTTTGATCTGCGGATAGCTCACCGCGCAGGCCACCCACAGCCGACCACGCTCATCCCAGCGCATCTGAATGGGTTTGATGATGCCATCTGCCTCGCTGGCAAAGAGATTCACCGCAAAGCCATCCTGAATCGTGAATGACGCCAACTCTTCCTCCGGCGACTGCGGCTTCGCTGTCGGAGGCTCGACCGGGACCGACGAACGAATACCAATTGGCGTCACTGCCTTGCCTTCGATGGCAGCCCAAATATTGTCTTCAGCCTGTTTGAGCAGCGGACGAAAATCCTCCATCTCCTGCGGAAAGATGCGCTTTGAAGTGTCCTTCCAATCTTTCGAGTAAGGCACATTCGTGCGATCTCCGGTGAGGAAAGCCCAGTTCATCGGCCGCCAGTAGTCGAACCACAGACGCTCGAATTCGAGGGCTTGGGTGCGGATGGCTTCGTTGGTGATCGTTTGTAGGCCAAGAGCCTTAACAATCTGCTCAGCCATGATGCGGTGCCCTTGTTCATCTAAAATAGGTCCAATCGGTCCGATAGGTCCTATAAATGGCAGGCTGAGCTTTTGAGCGAGCGTCCGAACCGCTTCCGAATACTCTCCGAGCGCCACACTCCGCTCAAACGGCACCGGAGCCACCAGCACCACCCGCCTTCCTTCATCCGCAAACTCTGCGATCAGCCGCTCATACGCCTCTATGAACTGCGGCAGCTTCTCCACACCAGCGAGCGACTCCATCTGCCCAAACTGCGCAATCACCACCGTCGCTCCGGCGTCACTAAGCTGCTGCCTCCAGTCACGTTGTTGCCGCCAGCTATCGGTTCCAGTTTCATTGCTGATGCGCTTCTCAGCCTGTGCACGCTTGGGATCCAGGTTCTGATGATTTCCGCCATCACGCCATTGCTCAAAGACGGTATCGCCTTCCCAGCCGAAATTGCGCACTTTGATTTTTAGCTCTGGCTTCGATGCAATGAGGCTGGTTTGCAGGTAGCCATTGAAACGAGTGCGTTCGATGTTCGCGCCGCCGGTGAGAGCAATGACGTCATTCGGTTTGAGTTCAAATGACTGCGCATGAACGAGTGTGGTGGCTACAAAAAGGAAAAGAAGAAGATGCATGGAAGGCAAAAAAGATGAGGGGACCAGAATATTTTTGCCTGTCATTTTTTTGCCTCGAGTTCTTCGATCATCAGATCCTTGTAGCGGACGATGGAAGTCGCTCCGCCGTGGATCTGCACGGCAATGATCCCAGTCGTGTCAATGCCAGCTTCCGTTTCGGTGTAGTCCACAGTCTGCACCCCATTTAGCCAAATTTGAATGCGCGCCCCTTCAGCTCGGATGCGATACTCATTCCATTCACCGAGGGGCTTCTGTGCTTTTGCCAGCACTTCGGGCGTCGGTTTAGCCATTATCTTTTTGCGGCGACTCTCATCATACAAGGCACCATCATAGCCTTTACCGAGGTCAGCCTGGAATCCAGAGACCTCATGGTGATTCGGGACACGCTTCGTGCGGAACTGAACACCTCCGTTCACAAAGCCTTCGGTGCCTTCCAGCTTCCACTTCAGCGTTAGCTCAAAGTCACCGTAGTTCTTGGTCGTGGCCAGGAAGTTGTTGTTCTCCTGCTTTTTCTCCAATGATCCCGCCACAAAGGCTCCATCCTCGATCCTCCAGACGCTGCCGATATCGCCTTCCCAGCCAGCAAAAGTCTTGCCATCAAACAACGGAACAGGTTCCGCATGAGCCAAGATAGATAGTGCGAAGAGTAGTGAAGTAATGGCGATTCTCATGATAAAAAGTGAAGGAAGACGAAACGTGCCTCACTTCACTTTTTATTGCTTCATTCTGAGATTTTAGTCATTCAGCAGTAATAACTGGCGGCTGAAAAACATCAAAAGCATCCACGCTAACTTCACCGGTAACCCGCAGTTCAAGGGTGTGCTCGGTGTTGGGGAGCGATTGCACCAAACGCGTGACGAAGACTTTATCTGCCTCGCCTTTAAACGATATCTCACTGACTCCGGCGCGGCGCACATCCCAAGTAAAGAGATCTCCTTTACCGCTGCGCTCGGCCCGTCGCCAGAGTTCGTGCTCAATCAGGATCTGACCGCTTTTGCTTGTAAAGGGCTTGAAGGCATTGCCCTGGCCATCAGGGCCAGTGATGCTGCCTTTGAGTTCATAGTTACCTTCCTCACTGGTCATCACGATCTTCCACGACTGCGGGATGATCTTTTGCCCGAGCGTGACGGCATGAGGTGCCTGATCACGCGGCACGCTGCCTTTACCTTCCTTATGATTCTTTTCATCTGGAAGCACATAGCTCATAAGAAAAGCGTCGAGCTGATCCGCAGGTTGCCCATCAATCAAAACGCGGGCGCTGCCACCTGCAGCCGATTTTTTACTGATGAGGTCGATCCGACTACCCGTAAAGGTAAGCTTCATCGAGCCATCACGCATCACTGGCGCAGGGATGCGACGCTCCCGCGACTCAGGTTTGTAGCTAAAAGCATCTGGATGGCGAAAATGCGCAAGGATGTTGGAGTTAATGATCTTGGCACCATAATCACTCTGATGAACGGCATCTTTAAGCAGCGCTGAAATGGGCAGTTGGTTCGCGGTCAGATAAGCACCCCAGTCCCGGCGGCTTTCAATGAACTCGACCTGATACTTGCGACAGATCTCACGCACCTGCTCTACATTTTGCTGCGGTGAATTCTCCGACTTCCCCCATTCGGCGGCATCGCTCTCCCGCCAGTGTATGCTGGGGACGATGATGTCAGCGGTGGTGTGTTGACGGATTTCGAGAATGAGTTTTTCTAAATCGGCTGGATCACCGAGAGTGTAAGTGATGATCAAATCAGGCTGATCAGGAATGACTAGGTGCCGCAGCCAACCACGCGCATATTGCCATGGGCAGGAATTGCCGACCATCTTTTTGTATTCGATGCTTGGTGCATTTGGGAAGCGCTTTGGAATCTCTTCCTGCCAAAACTCACCATTTCCCAGCATGTTCGTGTAACTCGATCCAATGGCCCAAATAAGAAACGGTCGTGCAGGCGAGATGCCATGTTCGAGCTTATGCATCGTCAGCGCCAGATGCTGGCCATCTGTCCCATCAGCCTTTGCGATGTACTCGGCAGCACCTTCTGATTTGCCCTTCAGCCCGAGAGGCTCATCAGTGGTAAGATTGCGCTTTTCCTGTGCTAAGAGAGCCAAAGGAAACAGTAGTGAGAGAATGCTGATTTTCATGAGATGCAGTGCGGGATGCTGAAACGCAGCTGCGAGCTACAGATTACCAGATATGTGCAAAATGATAAGACGCCCGAGAGTAAATGTCGATTTGGTGCCCGAAGTTTTGTGAATTTATCCGGCACGAAATTGACATAATGTCGATTTGGTGCCCGATATTTTTGGATAATTCAGGCACCAAATTGACATTATGTCAATTTGGTGCCAGAATTATAGCGAATATTTCAGGCACGAAATCGACATTTCCCATGGAAGACTACATCGGACGCAGTGAAGAACGACAAGAGTTTAGACGACTTCTGCAAAAGAAGACCGCCTCTCTGGTGACATGCCAAGGTCGCCGACGTATCGGAAAAAGCCGCTTCATCCATGAGTGTGCGCAGGAGGCTGATCACTTCCTTAGTTTCATGGGATTGCCTCCGAGAGAGGACATCATGAAGCAGGCGCAATTGGATGCATTTGCAGATCAACTTTCTCAACAGACGAAAGCTCCAAAACTACCGCTCGATGGTTGGCCATCAGCCTTTCAATTACTCGCCAGTCAACTGCCGGCCAGCGGAACCGTTGTCTTGTTACTCGATGAGATTTCATGGATGGCCGTCGGCGATGCCGACTACCCTGGCCATCTCAAGACTGCCTGGGATACGCATTTTTCTAAACGCGCGCGACTCGTCGTCGTGCTCTGTGGCAGTGTCTCTTCTTGGATTGAGCAGAATATCTTGAACAACACAGGCTTTGTCGGACGCTGCTCTTGGCAGTTTCGACTCGGTCCACTCTTACTGACTGAATGCATGCATTTCTGGGGGAAGCGTGGAACGCGCATCAGCATCACGGAAAAACTGCGCCTGCTGGCTGTCACAGGCGGTGTGCCACGTTACTTGCAAGAGATCAATCCCGCACGCACCGCTGAGCAGAATATTGCGGATCTATGCTTCAATCCAGCAGGCATGCTCTTTAATGAATTCGACAGCATTTTCCATGACATCTTCACTCGCCGAGCAGAAAGCTATCGTGAAATCGTGCGCACTCTTGTAGCCGGATCACGCAGCGTGGATCAAATAAGCACCGAACTAGGCCGCGCGCGTGGTGGCACCCTCAGCGCCTCGCTTATGGATCTAGCGCAGGCGGGATTCATCTCTCATGACATTCCCTTTGAGCCAGAGACAGGCCGTAGTCGTCCGCGTGATGCACGCTACCGTCTTTCAGATAACTACCTGCGCTTCTATTTAAAATACGTCGATCCGGTAAAGCCGCGCATCATCAAGGGACTGCTAAAGAACACTGCATTGGAGAGCCTGGATGCTTGGGATACCATTATGGGGCTACAGTTTGAAAACCTGGTGCATGCCAATCTCAACCTACTCCTCGCTCATATTGGCCTGGATAAAAAGCTCGTGCTCAATGCTGGCCCGTATGTCCAAAAACAGACCCTTCGAAAAAAAGGCTGTCAGATAGATCTCCTCATCCGCACACGCCGCAGCCTCTATATTTTTGAGATTAAATTCCGCAAGCACATCCCCTCAACGATCATTGATGAAACAAGCGAGAAGGTGAAACGCCTCAAGCTACCCAAAGGCCAATCTGTCCGCACAGGCCTGATCTACTGTGGCGAGTTAGATGCTCAGATTGATGAGCGTGATGACTTTGATTTCCTGGTATCCGCAGAAGCGCTGGTGAAGATCGACTAAACAAATCTCAGCGTACCAAGATCTCGCGCTCTGTTGCATCGATCTCA
>JAPLUM010000210.1 GCA_026397605.1 Verrucomicrobiota bacterium
ACTGAGTGTCCGCTCCTCAATCAAGCTTGCCATACCGCTACGCTCCAAAAGTTCCAATCCGGTCTCCTTACTGGCCAAAATCTGCTCTAACGCAGCACGAATCACGGGCGCAATTCGCGGCAATTCATCCTGCCTACCCACTTCACATACTGGATCCAACACAGCACAGCGCAAGCCCGCCGCAACTGGAACAGCGTTAGACACGGCAGCATCTTTCACTCGCGCAGCCAACCCAAGTTCACTGGCAATAAACAATGCCACTTCATGAGGAAGGTCTTCAGAGAGCTTAGCTGGCATTTTTGCCGCAAAAACCTTTGGAACACCAAGTTTCATCTCTGATTTCACTGGGCAAACATGCACCCGCAATTGCTTTCGCTGAAAATCAAAGACGCTCATCAGCAGCACGCCAGCAGGAAGCACCTGAAAAAACTCCTTTCCTTTCGCCTGACGAAGCTTCTGCTCAAAAACTATGGCGGAAAGTCCACTTCGGCTTAGCACCTCAGTATCCCACGCAGAAATGAGTTCTGCCTGCAAACGAGCATCAAATCCGCTAAGGGCTCTGCGCCACGGCGTATTCGACCCCTCGAAATCCGAAAATGTGGGAAGAACGGCAATACGCGGTGCCTCAGCATGGGCATTCAGGGGAATTACGAGTGATGTAAGAATCACCACAAAGGCAGCAAGAACCAGATGAGTGCGCAAAAGCATGGAAGAGCACCTTGTTAACTAAGAACACATCACAGATCAAGAATGAATGAAAGGTTAAAGCTATTGTTTCACGATGTGATGCTTTTGACCTTTGACGAAAGGCTTCCACTCATGGAACATCTAGGATCAACCACCTCAATGCGCCTTCTCCGCCACCTTCTTTTCACCCTTGTTTCGATCTCTCTTCCGGTTAGCGCTCAGAAGCCGGAGGAAGTGAAGGAATACACCAGCAGCCTCGGCAGCAAATTTGTGACCGTGCCGGGCTCAAGCGTGTTCTTTGCCACACAGGAGACAACTGTGGGACAGTGGCAGGCTTTTGTGCAAAAAAGCGGTTATAAGTGGGACTATAAACCCCACTTTGATCAGGGCGCAGACCATCCAGCGGTGGGAATCACGCTGCAAGATGCACGCGCTTTTTGCTCTTGGCTCACGGATATCGAGCGAGAGGCGAAGCAGATCAACGTCGCTCAATCCTATCGGCTACCGACTCAGGATGAATGGGATGCCGCTGTTGTACTCACGCGCACACGAAAGCCGGATCTCACGGTGGATGAAAAAGTGCAGGATGAGCGCACCTTTCCCTGGGGCATGCGCTGGCCGCCACCACCCAAGTCAGGCAACTTTGCGGAAGGCGAGATCGCAGGCTATGAAGATGGGTTCCCTTACACCTCACCCGTCGGGCAGTTCACTCCCAGCACTGATGGACTGTATGATTTATCGGGCAATGTCTGGGAATGGTGCTGGGACGCTGAGGTGCGTGCCGAGCAGGAAGGCGTGCTGAGAGGCGGAAGTTGGGCCTACTTCCGTGCGGAATGCCTCACGTCAGCCTACACCTATCGCGTTCCAGGGGAATTGAGGATGCCAACGATTGGATTTCGCTGCGTCTTTGAAGATAAAAAGCGCAGTGCCGAAATCCTGGCCATGGCCGAATCCGTGAAGACCAAGATCCGCAATGAACGCCGGGAGCAAATCATCGGTGGCAGTGTGGATAAGGCCGAGATGGAGGCCATGAAAAAGAAACTCTTGGGAGGAGATGCGGCCTCTACCATCCCCGATCCAAGCAAGCTGACACCTGTTGCCTCAGGCAAAGACTTCGAAAACTCGCTCGGCATGCTACTCGTTCCCTTTGGAGAGAAAAAGCTAGCTGGGAAAATGGAGGTGCGGATGCAGGACTTTGAAACTTGGCTCAAAAGCACCGATCGGTCCTGGGATGAAAAACCCTCGTTCCTCCTTGGCGGCAGCCACCCTGCGGCAGGACTAAGCTGGACAGATGCGCAAGACTTCTGTGAATGGTTAACCAAGCGAGATCGCACCCTGAAATTAATCCCAGAAACAGCAACCTATCGTCTTCCTAGCGATGCTGAATGGAGTGAAATGGCAGGCTTGAAAGACGAAGTCGGAGCAGACCCAGCCGCCAAAAGTGGTGCCAACAAAACGCACTATCCATGGTCAGCAACGGGCACATTCCCACCTCCGGCCATGAGCACCAATCTGGACGCACCTCGCCTGGCTAACTTCACCGATAGCTACTCCTACACCGCCCCTGTTATGAATGAGGCAGCCAATGGACAGGGTATTCAAGGCTTGGGCGGGAACGTTTCTGAATGGTGCGCGGACTCATGGCCTGGGGCTGATACCGAGCGTGTCATTCGGGGTGGGTCATGGCTCAGCTTTGACAAAGACCAACTTCTCACCTCGACTCGCCGTCATACAGCGCAAGACAAAGCCACACCAGACATAGGTTTCCGCATCATGCTGGAGCTTACCACCCCTTAATCTGTGGTGTCATGAATATTGATCACATCCCACCGGAGTTATTGGCCAAGCCACGCAAGCCTTGGCTCACTTGGATCATGGGGGTCTTTCTTGTGGTCGGAGTCAGTTATTGGCTTTGGGGCCCTAGCACGATCTTCAAGACCCGCTCTTACATCGCTAGGCAATATGCAGAAAAAGCTCAAAAGGAAATGGAGCTTAAAGATTGGGCCACTGCCTACGCGACACTTTCTTTAGCAGCCAGTTGGCGCGTTGATCATCCACTCGTTCTGCGCGTCACAGCAGATCTCTTGAGCACAGCAGGCGCTGATTCTGAGAGCGTTTCTATGGCCTATCGCAGGCTAATCGTGGCAGGCATAGCTACGGATGATGATATTCTAAAATTAGGCAACATCTACGTTCAGCAGCTGGACGTCAAAAGTAGCCTAACCCTGCTCGACAAGCTGAGCACTGAAACCAGAGGGAAGCGCCAAGCGCTTGAACTGCTAGCCAATATCCAAAGAGTGCAGGGTCAGACTCAACTGGCCGAAAGAACACTGCGTCAGGCACTCAGCATGGATAAAGATGACCCCATGTGCCAGATCCGACTTGCCATGCTGGACCTTCAGTCAGGTGCATTTGCTGAGATTAAAGAGCGCGCTAAAGAGGTGATCTGGAAAGTATCGGCAGGAAAAGATCGCGCGGCCATGATCGCCATAGAGACCCTTTGCAGCGGAACTGACCTCACCAGCCAGCAGGCAGACACCCTTTTTGAGCGCCTGGAACAACACCCGGATAAATCCCCCGCTATCCGCTACAGCGTGCTTTCAGCCCTTCTTAAAACGCAGCCGCAAAGACGTAATGAGATCCTCGACCGTGAACTCAATACCGGCCAAAACTATCGAGAAGCTGAATTATTAACTCTCATGGAATGGCTGCTCCGCGAGCACGAACCTCAGCGTCTTCTCTCCCTTCAGACGAGTGACCTCTTCAAGAAATCAGCCATTTTAATTCAGCCCTATCTGCAAGCACTTGCGGATCTTCAGCGCTGGAATGAACTGGATGAAACGCTCAGCCGTCCAGCCGGACTCTCTATCTCAGCGGCATCAGCTTCCCTCTGGCGTGCCCGCGCCGCTCATAAACTAGACAATGAAACACTTCGCGCTAGGCAACATCTCGACACTGTCTATGAAGCCAGTGGGCATGGTCGCGACGGCGCCACCGCCCTAGCCTCGGCGGCGTTGTCAGAGGAACTTGGCCTCTGGGATATCGCTCTATTATTTTATGAAGGTCTGGCCAAACATCAGCCTCAAGCTCGTCTCAAAATGATTGAGAAAGTGCAGGAAATGGCCATCCGAGATCGCGACACCAATGCTGCTCTAAGCGCTGCGCAGAGGCTGCTAGAAATTCGTCCAGAAAATCACCAGTATGCAGACCGAGCTCTTTACTTGCAGCTCCTTTCAGGAGATCAAGTAGAGATTGCCCTAGAGAAGGTTGCCCGCACTGATTCGACCATGGCCACTCGTCTGGAAGACCATTTTGTGCGTGCTTTAGCCGCCTATCGGCTTGGCGATCTTACAAGCTTGCGCACCCACTTGATTAATGTTCAAGAAGCCAACTCCCTCACACCGGGGCAGCGCGCTGTACATGCAGGTCTGCTTTCGATCAGTGGCCGAGTCGGCCCGGCCTTTCAAATCGCTGAGCAGATTCCGTCCATTCTGTTGCTCAAAGAGGAGATGCACTTCCTGAAGCGTGCTCTCTAGCCATCCTGCTCATTAAGTCCCGGCAATGTAGGGGCCTTATCAGCATAACGGTCAAAGCGATTCGAAAGAATCAGCAAGGTCGGGGCCCAGAGACCGACAAAGATACCAAAGCGCTCCGCGTGCGCTTTCTGCTCGGCATCAT
>JAPLUM010000290.1 GCA_026397605.1 Verrucomicrobiota bacterium
GGCGGCTCCAGGGCCGCCGCTCATCCTTCGCAGAGCAAAGGATGGTGCGCTCGAGAGGACTCGAACCTCCACGATGTAAGTCACTAGAAACTGAATCTAGCGAGTCTACCAATTCCGCCACGAGCGCATTCCCATGATTGGGGAGCGGATTGTTGACCAGCTTTGAGACTTCTCAACCGAAAAATCGAAATAGTTCAAAATTAAACAAGCTAGCCAAGAGCGCAGCAGGACCATCGGATGTTCAGAAAGGCTGGTTGCTGGAGATCCAATTTCGAACCCGTGCGATCCATCATTCCCCGCGCCCCTTCCATCGCTCAAACCGCTGCACCAGCTCATCTGAAGTGGTTTCGTCCGTGATGCCGTCGATGAGTGTGAGCTTTTTGCCAAAGATCGTCTCAGCACGCACACGATAGTATCGGACGTTGCCAGAGCGCATGTAGCCGTCCTGCGTGAACTGGACGATGTGTCGCGGCTCGAGTGTCTTTGTGTCAGCGTAAAATGAGGCTGCTTGATTCATCACACGCAGCGAGTCGTCACTGAACTCGAGTTTGCGCTGGTGGATGAGCAGATAGATGCCAAACACTTCAATGAGGGGTGCCGAGATCCCCCAGGCTAGCTTGAAAACAAGCGGTGCATCCTGCACCAAAATCATCACCAAGAACCCGGTCCAAATGGCACCAAACGCGATCATGAAAAGAGCCATGCTACGATTCCGTCCAGGCAAACAATGAAAGAAGTCCGGTAAACCATCAGGGAGGAATCGCGCCTCGATACCACGCTGCTTCAAACGCTGCACCAGCGAGTCTTCATGGCTCTCTAAACTGTCGGAAGCCGTTAAGGGAGCATTTCCACCATCCACAGCCTCACCAAACACAGGCAACGGCAGAACAATGGGCTGGGTGCCTTCACCAGTTAGAAGCTCGATCTGCCAGTAATAAACACAACGATCCAATGACGGCTCCATCAGAAACGAGGGATCGGCGCCAGGACAATCAGACGGCAAAGACAGGCGCACTGGCAGCTCGCAGCCACCGCCTTCGCGCGTTGCCTCATCGGCTCTGAGCGTTACCACATGCTCCCACTGGGTGGATTCGCTCGTGGTTGTGCCATCACTGCTAGAAGCAGCCACCCTGCGCACGCACTTCGCTCGGACGGCAAGTGACAAAGTAGGAGATAGTGTTCGCGAAAAAAGCAGCATTCCATCCAACTCCTCACCAGGGAGCAGTGGCCACTTTTGCAATCGCAGGCTCACCGTGCCGGTCAGACTGCGCGAACGCCAACGACGCCACACCGACCAAAGGGGAAGTATCGCCAGAGCAGGCAGCAATAAAGTAAATAGCGCCAGCAAAGACTCCGATAGCGCGCCACTAGCGATCACTGCGTAGGTCAGCGGAAGCTGCGTGATGAGAATCCACGCCGCGATGGCGAACAACGCCACCAAACCATCACCACTGACAGTGATGACCTCACCCGCCCATTCAGGCTTCCATTTCCACGGCATCTCAGGATACCTCTGCCGCAGTGCCGAGATCTTTTTTCGTGCATTAGAAGACGCCAAACCTCCCGCCATCACGAAACCGCCCGCGAGTGGGAAAATCGTGGCAAAAACCGAAAGGAATAACAACATACCCCAGCGCAAATCGCGGAACAATATAGACTCGCCGGGCCTTTGAGGATCCACAAAACAACGAAAGGATTTTTGCTTTCTGTAGGCAAGCTCCAGTTCGCGGAACTTCTCTTGTTGAAAGTCACCCAAGTTATCGCCACCGCCGACTAGAGCCACACGGTCACCTGAATAGGAACGACCATCCAATTCATAGCGGTACATCGCTTCGATTCTGTAGGTCGTGCTATCATCATCTTGAGACTCCTTGAGTTCCGCTTTTTCAATCCAACACGGTATTTCAATCCAGTCACGAGCCTGCCACCAGCCGCTAATGGCAGGAAAATAAAGGAAGATAGCGACCCCTAGACCTGCCAGTAGAAACGGCAGACAGAACAACACGGCACAACCGCCACTTACTTCCGAGGGTGCTTGGTTTTGTAATTTTCTAGCCATGGCAGGGAGAACAAGAAGAGGAAGATCTCAGAATACAACACCTTCCCCCAATGACATTGACTTTTGATTTGCATAGCGCAGGCGGCAAAAATGTAGCGAGGCCCGCTAGAATGTTGGTCGTTCAACTAACGCGTAATAAGGTGGACAACCGAAGCCGGGCTGCGAATCCAGAATCCATCGAATCCGCGGGGCAACTGCTCCACAGCATCACACCTCTCGACGCCAGCTCGAGCCAAATGCTCTCCCGCCAGAGTTGTATCCTGGGTCAGTAACTCTAGCCAAATTTCAGTCCGCTCCATGCCTGGCACCGAGTCCAGCCAGAGCAGGCTCGATCCATACTGAAACACATGGTCTGGGCTGTAGGCATCTAGCAGAGGAATTCCGACAACGTCCCGATAGAACCGAAGCGTAGCCTCAAACTCAGCCGAAGGAATCTTCATAGCGATGTTCGGGCCGCCTTGATACGATGGATTGGTCTCACAAACAGAGTTCATAGTCATCTTGATCACAGGGTTTTGTTCAGGTCAGCTTGAACTAAGAAAAAAAGTTGCCTGAGGTCAAGCCTTTGCAGCCCTTGATCAGAGAAGTCCGAAAATTATCCCCCAAAACTACATCCAACGAAGCCGCATCTAATCCATTGATAACACAGATCAAAAATTGATGATTCAGCTAGACGCAAATCCATACCATCTGTGAAAACGGTAGATCCAATTTCTCTGAGATCATGGACCACAGATGACGCAGATTTCACGGATAATGGAATAAGGCCACAGGCAGGAGGATCGGGGACAAAAGAATGAAACAGAACGCCGCAACTGATCGGAGAAAGGCGCAGGCCTATCCCCCAACCAAAAACGACGAACCAAGAACAAAGAACTTTATGACGCTTACGCAGCAGGTACTTCAGTGTCTTCCTTCTTCTTTTCTTTCCAGGTGCTTTGGACGTAGAGCTCGCGCAGGGACTTGAAGTCCACGTTCGTGGGGCTGTCGGTCATGAGGTCGCAGGCTTTGTTGTTTTTCGGGAAGGCGATGACTTCGCGGATGCTTTCTTCTCCACTCACGAGCATGGCGATACGATCGAGACCGAGGGCGAGTCCGCCGTGCGGTGGTGCACCGAACTTGAAGGCTTCGAGGATGTGGCTGAATTTGAGCTGCTGGTCCTCTGGGGTGACGCCGAGGACGCTGAACATCTTGGCTTGCAGGTCGCTTTCGTGGATTCGGATACTGCCGCCGCCGAGCTCGTAGCCGTTGAGGACGACATCGTAGGCTTCAGCGCGGACTTTGCCGTATTCACCAGCATCCAGTAGAGGCACGTCTTCAGCTTTTGGACGGGTGAAGGGGTGATGCACGGCGACCCAGCTCTGATCTTCAGGGCTATAGGCGAGCAGAGGGAAATCGACGACCCAGAGGAAGTTCAGCGCGGTGCTGCCTTCAGTGAGCTTTTGCATGGAGGCGATTTCAAGGCGGACTTTGCCAAGGATATTGCAGGCGTCATCCCAAGTGCCGGCGTAGAAAAAGACGATGTCGTTTTCCTCGACGCCGAGTTTGGCGATGAGGGCTTTTTGTTCGTCTTCGCCAAAGAACTTCCACAGGGGGCTCTTGTATTCGAGCACGCCGGCTTCATTGCGCTCGACCTTGATGAAGGCAAGTTGCTTGACCTTCATGCCGGCCTGGATAGCCAGTTCGTTCAGGCGGATCATCTGACCCGTGGTGATGCCGGCAAAGCCTTTGGCATTGATGGCACGAACGACGCCGCCGCCTTCAAGGATGGTGCGGAAGATCTTGAAGCCACTGGTGGCAAAAACATCGGCCATATCGACGATCTCGAGTCCGTAACGGGTGTCGGGTTTATCCGAGCCGTAAACGTCCATGGCATGCTGATAGGTGATGCGCTGGAAGGAGGTGGGGATGTCCACGCCCTGACCAGCTTTGAACATGCTGGCG
>JAPLUM010000329.1 GCA_026397605.1 Verrucomicrobiota bacterium
CCGGATGGCAGTGGCACTTACACCTTCACCGGACTTGCAGCGGGCAGCTATGTCGCGGTGGTGAATCAGGCTGATACAGACATCCCGACGCGCCTCGTGGCTTCCGTGGCCGTGCGCGCCTCCACTTTGGTGGCCAGTCAGACCTTTACCGGTGCTGATTTCCCCTTCGCCACTGTCTTGGCAAAAGCGGTTAACCTCACCGCTGCGATTCCTGGCAATACGCTCACTTACACGCTGACGCCGAACTACAGCGGAAGTCAGATGCTCACCAATGCACGCGTGGTCGATACCATTCCGAACGGTACGACCTATACTGCTAGCAGCGCCAATGCCGGTGGCACCTTTGGTAGCAATCAAGTCACCTGGACTCTGGGCACCAACACCGCTGGCATTCCGAGTGTCACCAGTAGCCGCAACAACTCTGTCACGACCAGTCGCACACTGGTCAGTCCAGGCACGCAGTTCACCGTCACTCAAACGCTCACGGCTCCTTCCAATGTCACGCTCGTGGTGCCTAGTGCGCCGGTGGTGAATGGCACCAATGGTGTGGGTGCCACGCTCATCAGTGGCCCATCCCCAGCCAGCGCCACTGTTGGCGTTAGTAACACGACCTTCACTTGGACCTATCAGGCTACGGCGGGCACCAGCATTGGCCGACTCACGTTTGCCATCAGTGCTAGCAGCGGTGCCACGACCTGGACTTCCGCCACGAGCAACAGTGTCCTCGTCACTCCCAATCTGACCTTCAATACAACGGTCAATGCCGTGCCCGGTGTGAATGTCGTCAGCAATATTGCTAACATCATCGATGACAGCGGCACCATTCCGACGCGTGTTTCCAATCAAGTCGATACCGCCATCAGCACGATTGGCAGCATCGGTGACTTCGTCTGGAATGACGGCGATGGAGATGGCGTGCAGGATGTTGGAGAGGGTGGCCTATCAGGTGTGCGGGTTTACATCGATCAAGACGGTGATGCTGTCTTCGACGTGGGTGAGCCCAGTGCAGTGAGCGACTCTCTCGGTGCCTATCGCATCTTTGGCCTCGGTGCAGGAACTTACTCGGTGCGTATGGATTATGTCACTGCGCCGCCGCGTTACGTGCCCACCACCAGCATTGTGTTGAGTGTCACTCTTACTGCTGGCCAGCAGTTCACTGCTGCCGACTTCGGTCTTTGCCCTCCAGGAGGCTTTGGAGTGCCTGGAAGCATTGGAGATCGTGTTTGGACGGATGTGGATGCCGATGGCGTGGTGGACGTGGCTGAATCAGGTTTGGCTGGCGTGCCGATCGCTCTCTATCGCGATACCAATGGCAACGGCACTTTCCAAGCCGCCAATGACATCCTTTTCTCCAGCGCCACCAGCAGTGCCACGGGTGCATACTCCTTTGCCAATCTGCCTGCAGGAACCTATTTCTTGGATGCGGATGAGACGGTGTTGCCTCCCGATCTCCGTCTTGTCAGCGGTGGTGCCAATTTGACGACTGGTCGGCATACCGTCGTCCTCGCGGTTAGTGCGAACGTCCTCACCGCCGACTTCGGATATCAATCGATCATTCCTCCGACACCTACAGCCACGATAGGTGACCAAGTCTTCAAAGATCTGGATGGTAATGGCACCTTTAGCAGCGGTTATGTCGGTGTCGCCAATGTCACTGTTAAGCTCTACGTCGATACCAATAGCAACGGGGTCATCGATGCCGCCCTCGACACGCTTTTTGGCACGCAGACCACCAATGCCAGCGGCTTCTACTTCTTTGCCAGCGTGCCGCAAAACAAGGCCTACATCGTCGATGCCGATGAGTCTGATGCCGATCTCACCGCAGCCATGGGCGGCACCTTCAGCACGACGACTCCCGTCTTGAGAACCATCTCGAACCTCGCTGGCAACAATCTCACCGCGGACTTCGGTTATCTGGCCAGTCCCGCAAGCTTCGGCGGACTTGTCTTTCGAGACACGAATCGAGACGGCGCTTACACAACAGGCACGGATGCTCCGCTGTCAAAAATCACCGTCAGACTCTATCGTGATGTGAATGGGAACCAGCAGTACAATGCAGGCACCGATACCTTGGTTGGCAGCACATCAAGTGCCCCCGATGGCACTTATAACTTCGCCGCCCTAGCCGCCGACAGCTATGTGGCAGTCGTCGATGCCGCAGATACGGATCTGCCATCGGACCTTGTCGCTTCCGTGAGTGAACGGGCTTCAACGTTGGCCGTTGGGCAAGTTTTCTCCACAGCACATTTCCCCTTCGTCTCCATTTTGACGAAGGCCGTCAATCTCACGAGCGCCATTCCCACCAATACACTCACCTACACGCTAACGCCCAATTACAGCGGCAGCCAAATGCTCACCAATGCACGCGTGATTGATGCCATACCGGCTGGCACAACGTATGTGAGCAACAGTGCCAATGCGGGAGGTGTCTTTGCTGCCGGAACAGTTACATGGACTCTCGGTAGCACCAGTGCTGGAGTCCCCAGCACGACAAGTGGTCGAAATAACACAGTCACGACAAGCCGCTCCTTGGTTGGCCCTGCCACTCAGTTCATCGTCACTCAAACACTCACGGCTCCATCCAATGTTACGGGAGTTACCCCTGGCACTCCGGTAGTGAATGGCACCAATGGCGTCGGTGCCACGCTCATCAGTGGCCCGACACCAGCCAGCGCCACGGTTGGTGCCAGTGGCACGACTTTCACCTGGACCTATCAGGCCACAGCGGGCACTAGCATCGGTCAGCTCACCTTTGGCATCACTGCCAGTAGTGGCGCTACCACTTGGTCATCCGCCACCAGCAATGGCGTCATCTTCACTCCAAATCTGACCTTCAATGCCACGGTAAACGCCGTTCCAGGTGTCAGCGTCATCAGCAATACCGCTAGCATCATTGATAACAGTGGTGCCATTCCAAGCCGCACTTCCAATCAAGTCGATACCGTCATCGCCACGACGGGAAGCATTGGCGACACGGTCTTTGCAGATACCAATGCCAATGGCGTGCAAGACTCTGGTGAGCTTGGTGTCTCCGGGGTTCGGATCAGCATTGGAAGCAGCACAGCCACGACCGACAGCAGCGGCAACTACCGCATTTATGGTTTGAATGCCAATGGTGGAGTGCCTTGGACTGTTAGCCTCGATCTCACCACTCTGCCGGCGGACTGGGTGATGACAACGGCATCGACCTTGAGCCGTACACTGGCCACCAACAGCACCCGAATCGACGATGCCGACTTCGGTGTGCTGAAGCCTGCCGATCCATCCGTCGCGGCCACGATCCAAGGCCTCGTTTGGACAGACCGTGATGAAAATGGCTCCATCGACGATGAGGAAAGCCCTCTCGGCGGCGTGAGCGTGAATCTCTATCGTGACATCAACAGCAACGGCGCGATCGATGCGGGTGATTTGCTGCTGCTTCAGTCCACCACCGACACCTTCGGCCTCTACAGCTTCAGACTGCTCAATGCCGGTGGGTATCTCGTCGATGTGGTCGAAGCTAGTTTGCCTGCTGGCATGAATTACGTCAGCGGCGGCAGTGCGGTGCGTCCTTTGACGGTCGTGGCCTTGCAAGTCAGCACGGGCAACAACTTCGGCTACAACCACAGCGCCAGCATCGGTGACCTCGTCTATTACGATACCGATAACGATGGTGTGAAAGACTCCGGAGAAGCAGGCATCCCTGATGTCCGCGTCAGTGCTTATCTCGATGAAAACGCCAATGGCGTCGTGGATGCCTCCGAAAGTGAAGTTGGCATCGCCTTCACCAATGCCAGCGGTCTTTACAGCATCACCAAATTGCCAGCAGGCAACTATGTCGTCCGTGTGGATGAGCAGCACGTGCCAGCACCCGTCGGCAGCCCGAACGCTGGCCTCTACAACACCATGCTGCCCACCACGGGCGAAGAAATCGCCGTCACCCTGGCCGCCGCCCAGTCCCTGACAACCGCCGACTTCGGATTCGCCGAACTTGGAGCAGTTCTAG
>JAPLUM010000511.1 GCA_026397605.1 Verrucomicrobiota bacterium
ATGGCACCAGTGGCAGGTGGAGTAGCCGCTAGAGAGAAAAATGGGCTTGTCCTCGGCCTTGGCCTTGGCAACAGCCGCCTCACCCCATGGTAGCCAGTTCACCGGATTGTGTGCGTGCTGGAGTAGGTAGGGCGACTTCTCCTTAGCAAGGGCGTTGGTGTGTTTGGGCGTGGCAGTGGGGTCACTCATGATGCGGGAGTAAACGTGCCCTTCCCAGCCGGGGTTGCAAGGTCTGTCATGTTGAATGATTTCTTGCTTCTCACTGGGCACATTCCCGCTAGTCTGAAGCCGAATGTCCAAACGTCTCTTCCTCCTCGACGGCATGGCGCTGCTCTACCGCGCGCACTTTGCTTTCATCAAAGCTCCGATCCGCACCAGTGATGGGCTGAATACTTCTGCTCTGTATGGCTTTGCCAATGCCCTCCTAGACATCCTCAAAAATCAGTCACCAACTCATTTAGCAGTCGTTTTAGACACCTCTGCGCCGACGCCGCGCCACGAGATCTTTCCTGAATACAAAGCCAAGCGTGAAGAGATGCCGGAAGATCTGGTAACGGCGATTCCTCAGCTGTACAGGCTCTGTGCCGCCATGCAGATTCCTCTGCTGACGCGGGATGGCTATGAGGCGGACGACATCATCGGCATCCTAGCCAAGCGCTCAGAAGGGCAGGGGTATGAGACCTTCATGGTCACCCCTGACAAGGACTTTGGCCAGCTCGTTTCAGAAACGGTGAAAATCTATAAACCGGGCCGTCAGGGAGCGGATACAGAGATCCTCGGTGTCAAAGAAATCTGCGAGCGCTGGGGCATTGAGCGACCTGAGCAGGTGGTGGACATCCTGGCGATCATGGGAGATGCCGTGGATAACATCCCTGGGATTCCAGGCTTTGGTGAAAAGACGGCCACTAGCCTGATCCAGCAATATGGTAGCGTGGAAAATCTCATTGCAAACGCTGCCAATCTCAAAGGCAAGATGATAATGAGGCTCTGAAGGCTTTATTCACCGAGTTTGAGTTCAATGCGTTGGGTCGCCGACTTTTTGGCGATGACTTTAAGGCAGGCCGAGGTCGTCAACTGGCCAAAGAATCCGCCTCCGCCCAAGGAAACAATGGAGATCTTTTCTCCATGGAAGAGACAACTCAGCAGACTTCTCATTCCTTAAAGACCATCGCGGATACTGAGCACAGTTATCACATGATCCGCACAGCAGAAGAGCGTGCCGGGCTACTAGCTGCTCTGGCTGGGCAAAAGAGCTTTTGCTTTGATTTAGAGACCACCTCACTCGATCCGCGTGATACCGAGATCGTCGGCATTGCCTTCTCTTGGAAAGCACATGAGGGCTACTTTGCGCTTCTGCCACGGGGCAGGGCAGAGGCCAAAGCTGTGCTGGAGGAGTTCTGTACCGTGCTGACTACTGAAGACATCGAGAAGATCGGGCACAACCTCAAGTTTGATCTCAGTGTTCTGCTGGCGCATGGTGTGGAGGTCGCTGGTCCCTACTTTGATACCATGCTGGCGCACTCATTGATCGAGCCTGATCAGCGGCATGGCATGGATTTCCTTTCGGAGACCTATCTGAGCTACACACCTGTGCCCATCACGGCCTTGATCGGCACCGAGAAGAACGATCTTTTCAGTCAAACGACCATGGCCGACGTGGCCGACGCAGATCCCCAAAAGATCACCGACTACGCCTCTGAAGATGCCGACGTCACCTGGCAATTGGCTGAAAAGCTGCGGCCTCTTTTGACCGAGCATGGAGCTGACCGAGTCTTCTATGAGATCGAGTGCCCACTGCTGCCAGTGCTGACGAGCATGGAGCATCTCGGTGTGAAGATCGACGTGCAGACGCTGCGTGAGTTTGGTCTGGAGTTGGAAAAGCGTGCGAACCAAATGCACAAGCAGATCCATGAGGTGGCAGGCATGCCCTTTAATCTGAATAGTCCGAAGCAACTCGGTGAAGTTCTCTTTGATAAGCTGAAGCTCATGGAGAAGCCAAAGAAGACCGCCACGGGCCAATATCAAACCAACGAGCAGGTCCTCCAGTCCCTCATGGGCACCCATCCGATCATTGCAGATATTTTGGAATATCGGGAAGTGACCAAGCTGAAGAACACTTATGTCGATGCCCTGCCCCAAGCCGTTTCCCGCATCACTGGTCGTGTTCACACCACCTTTCATCAGCTCATGGCAGCCACAGGCCGCATGGCCTCTAGCAATCCAAATCTACAGAACATCCCCATCCGCTCAGACTCGGGACAAGAGATCCGCAAAGCCTTTGTGCCAGGCGAAGAAGGCTGGGTTCTGCTCAGCGCTGATTACAGCCAGGTGGAACTGCGCGTCATGGCCGCCATCAGTGAAGATCCTGCCATGATCGAGGCCTTCCAAAACGGCCTGGACATCCATCAGGCCACCGCCGCGCGTGTCTATGGCGTGCCGCTAGATGGCGTGCTGCCAGAGATGCGGCGCACGGCCAAGATGGTGAACTTCGGCATCATCTACGGCATCAGCGCTTTTGGTTTGTCCCAAAGGCTGGGCATTCCACGCAGTGAGGCCGCCACCATCATTGAGAACTATTTTAAGCAGTTCCCCGGCGTACATCGCTACATGGAGCAGATCGTAGTCGATGCGAACAAGTATGGCTATGTCGAGACCATCACAGGCCGCCGTCGTGTGATTCGTGACATCGGCAGTGGCAATGCCACCATCCGTGGTGGAGCCGAGCGCATGGCCATGAATACGCCTATCCAAGGCACCGCTGCTGACATGATCAAGCTGGCCATGATCAACGTCGCGAAAGCTCTAAAAGCCGCTGGTTTGCAGACGCGCATGCTG
>JAPLUM010000542.1 GCA_026397605.1 Verrucomicrobiota bacterium
TTGTAGGCCCCACAATCCTGCGCTTTGGGCAGCTCAAGAACGATCTTTCCATCCATCGTAGCCTTCACCACACGGCCAGCACTGGGATCGGTGAGATAGAGAAACTCTTGCCCATCAGCTTCACGATGCAGCGTCAATCCATGGGCTCCGCCTAAGCCCAGTGTCCAGGAGGTGAGCAGTCTGCCCGCCACGTCATACACCAGCACATTATTCTGCTTGTGATTGGTCAGCAGAAAAAGCCTCCCATCAGAGGCTTGCACCATTTCGTGGCAATCTTTCACGGGTGTTTTTGCCGGATCAGCCTTGCTCCATAGCTTATCCACGCGATACCGGAACTCACCATGGCCAATGACCACGCCGTGAGATTCTGGCGACGTCTTACTCTGAGCACGGACAAACGGCGCAGCAAAAGTAGATGCGGTTAGCGCCGTGAAGCGGCGACGACTGATCGGCGATGATGGAGTGAGCATGCTAAAGCAAAACGTGAATGCGGTATCATTCTAACCGCATTCACGCGCACTGACAGTATTCTCCAAGCAGCAGGGCTGTTTCCTTTATCCGATGGAAGGAATCTTCACATCTGGATTGGTCTCAGCTGCATAGTCCACGCCTTCAAGACCAAAGCCAAACAGACGCAGGAAGCTGGACTGATAACCCGCAAAGTCGCCTAGATCGGCAAAGTTTTCTGTATTCACCTCGATCCAGCGTTGAGCCACGAGTGCCTGCACAGCAGGGACCATTTCCCAGTCATCGACACGGATACGGCCGACTTCGTCTGCCTGCGGATTGCCGCTGTAGAGTCGATCACGGAAGAGTCGGTCCATCTGCTCGATGCAGTCCTCATGAGTGCCTTCATCCTTCATCACTTTATACAGCAAAGAGATGTAGAGTGGCACCACAGGGATGGCTGAACTCGCCTGGGTAACCAGGGCTTTATTGACCGAAACCCAGGCTTTGCCGTTGAGGCTGGCCAGTTTGGCGTCCAGGACTTTTTGCACCCGCTCAAGATCTTCTTTGGCGCGGCCAATCGTTCCATTTTTGTAGATCGGCCAGGTCACTTCAGGTCCAATGTAAGAATAGGAGACCGTCTGCACGCCATCAGCTAAAACGCCTGCGGCCTGAAGTTCGTCGATCCACATTTCCCAGTCTTCACCACCCATGACGGCCACTGTTTGGGCAATGTCATCGCCATCGGCAGGTTCGATCGACACCTCATTGACTGCACCCGTTCCGGTGTTCAGCGTTTTATTGGTGTAAAGCTCGCCGATGGGTTTGAGCACGGACTTATAGACTTCTCCGGTGGTCGGATGAGTGCGGCGTGGGGAAGCTAGGCTGTAAATGACACAGTCCACCTGACCAAGATCAGCTTTGATTGCGGCAATGACTTCAGCCTTGATGGCCGAAGAATAAGCGTCGCCATTGATGGAGCGGGCATACAGGCCAGCAGCTTTGGCTGCATGTTCAAAGGCCGCCGTATTGTACCAGCCAGCCGTGGCGCAGCGATCAGCCTCGCCAGCACGCTCAAAGAACACGCCCAGCGTCGCTGCCTGACTGCCAAAAGCAGCTGCAATGCGGGAAGATAGTCCGTAGCCAGTAGAGGACCCGATCACCAACACCTTTTTAGGTCCATTCGCGACAAGCCCGCGCTCAGTCACGACGGCAATCTGCTGGGCAACATGTTTGGCGCAACCTTCCGGGTGAGCAGTGGTACAGATGAATCCACGAATTTTAGGAGCTATAATCATAATTGGGTATCGGAGCGTTAGCAGCAGCAGCTTAGCTGACAACTGGTTTTGTCATCCGCTATTGGATCGCGCAGACATACCTACGCAGCAAAAAATGACAAGACACAGGCAACAGGATTGGCAGGATCAGATTTACCCCGTTTCGTTCTCCTTCGTTGCAGGAGTGGAACTCTGCGTTTAAGGCATGCGCCTGCCTGTGAATCCAAACCTAAACGAAGCTGATACTCCTTTTGACCTCGCCATGCGTCCGGCGGACTTTGATGACTTTCATGGTCAGACAAAGGTGAAAGAGCAGCTTCTGGTCATGGTCGAGGCCGCTAAAATGCGCGGCGAACCTCTGGATCACGCCCTGCTTTGTGGGCCGCCGGGACTGGGTAAAACGACGCTGGCCAATCTCATCGCCAGTGCCGTGGGCTCAAAGCTGCACACCACCAGTGGACCCCAGATCGAGAGGGCAGGGGATCTGGCGGGTATCCTGACCAATCTCCAGGCACGCGACATTCTTTTTATCGATGAGATCCATCGCCTGCACCCCAGCATTGAGGAGTACCTCTATCCAGCGATCGAAGACTTCCGGCTCGACATCATCATTGATCAGGGGCCAAAGGCGCGGACCATCCGCATTGACTTGCCGCCATTCACCCTCGTCGGAGCCACCACTCGTGCCGGCATGCTGACCGCCCCCATGCGCTCGCGGTTCGGCATTCCGAATCGGCTGGATTATTACACCGTGGACGAGCTTCAGCACATCCTCATGCGCTCCGCACGGCTCATGACCGTGCCGATGGAGGATGGTGGCGCGCGCGAGATCGCTCAGCGCTCACGAGGCACGCCCCGTATCGCCAATCACCTCCTGCGCTGGGTGCGCGACTTTGCCCAGGTAAAGGCGCAGAGCGTGGTGACACAGGCTGTAGCCAGTCAGGCATTGACCATGCGTGACATCGATGAAACCGGCCTGGATGAAATGGACAAGCGTTTCCTAGAGGCGCTTATCCACAAATTTGATGGTGGTCCAGTTGGGCTCAATAGCGTTGCGGTAGCCGTCGGCGAAGATGCATCCACACTGGAAGATGTGCATGAGCCCTACCTCGTCATGCAGGGCTTTATCAAGCGTACCCCACGTGGACGAGTCGCCATGCCTGCGGCTTACCGGAAACTGGGGCTAGTGCCGCCGCTCAGTGGTCAGACGGAGCTGTTTTAGTTACGCCTTTGATTCCTAGGCTCAGGTATCCGCGCTAGGAGAAGCATGGAAATAAGCGCGCAGCCTGCTGCCAGCCAGGCCACAGCGTGGAAGGACTGGGTGATGCGATAAATCTGTCCGCTCAGGGTCGTCGCCAGCAGGAGAGAGAAGACATTGAAGAACCCCAGAATCGCCTGAAGCGTCGATCTGCGCTCGGCAGGGCATAACTCAGCGGCCAGAGTCAGATCGCCCACACGATCCAGGAACAGGCCAAACCCCAGGGCAAAGTAAGCCACCGTGAAGCCTGAAAAAGTCTCATTGAATCCGACCCACAGGCACAGAGCCAGGCAGACCACACGGGAGCTTTGCATTAAAATCTTTCCACCACTGCGGTATCCCACATAACCAGCCAGCAAGCTGCCCAGAACCGTGCCAATGGCCTGCCAGGTCACGAAGCTGCCCTCATCGGCCTCCGGGCGTCCCGTCACATGCAGAGCATGGATGGTCAAAAACGACACCAGCATCAGAAAGCCATTCCCGAAAAAGCGCGCAAAGACCAGTTTCTTCAGATGGCGCTGCTGTCTGAAAAGAGCTGGCAGCTCGCGCAAATACTGACCATAGGGAATGATCGGTCTCGGCGCCACAGGATGACCTGTCGGCTCCTGCATGGGCAACTGAGCCAGCCATGAAATGAAGAGCAGCGCAAAGGCCGCCAGATGCAGCCAGGCATAGCCCATCCGACCAGGGATATGCGTCAGCACCTGATGAATCACAGTGCCTGCACCCACGGCGATGACTGCCTGCATGATGTAGCGTGCCGACCAGCCAGCCGCGCGGACTTTTTCAGGCACCATGCGTGTGACCATCTCCATCCACGCCACCACCGTCACACCACCGATCAGGCCTGACATGACCGGCGTCAGGACCACCAGCGGCAGCAGCCAGCTTTCATCCATGTCCTTGGCAAACATCAAGATCAGTCCCGTCACCAGATACGGCAGCCGTTGCAGCAGCCCAAACCCCAGCACCCAGGGTTTGAATCGATGCAGCCGCTCCACAACCGGCGCGATGAACAGCCCCGCACAGGCAAAGGCAGCCGGCAGCAGCACCGGCATCACCGCGATCACCCAGGGCAGACCGCCGAGCGTTTGTACCATCTTTGGCATCACGCTTTCCGGGGCTAAAAAAGCTGTCCCGCCCATGTAAAAACCACCTTCCAGCACATGGCAGAGGAAATTCCTCCGCACATGATGCGCGTCTCGGTGGGTTGTGTGGGCTTCAGGCATGGGATACAGACGCAATTAGAGCGCGCCCACTTGCGTCAGCCAATCCTGCAAATTGTAATAATTCGTCACCCGCGCCACCTTGGACCCACGGATCTCAAAGAAGGCCCCCACGCGTAGCCGATACTTTTGGCCCGTGGCAGGCGGCAGGCCCTCGTCTGTTTGGAGATAGCTGCCGGAGATATAAAACTCCGCCGCCCCGCGTGTGCCATCAGCATCAGCAAACACCACCAACTCCTCCACCTGCTCCGCATAGCAGCGGTCCATCCGTTGCAGAAAAGCCCGGAAAGCGCCCAGGCCGACCTCCGCACCCCCTTGATTGACGTCATGCACCACATCCTCCGTGAGCAGGCCCAGCATCGCCTCCCTGTCACCCGCATTGAAGACAGCATAATAGTGTTTGATCAGCGCCAGCGCTAAAGTCTCAGAATCAGTCATTGAATGAATCGTGGACGGGTCAGGGGACAGCGTCAATCACAGACACGCATGAGTCTCAGGAAAGAAGACAAAGAAGGGTGCTTTGTTCTTGGTTTATCCTTCGAAGTCTGGCACGAAGAATGGATGCTTTGTTCGCAGCTCGGCCCCCGCGTGCGGGGCCGTTCTTCATGGTTCCTCGTTTCGGGTGGAGCGTTTGCCGTGATTCGGTTGGGCACTTGGTCCTCCAAGCGCCGTGTCTGGGAACCGGCGGATGCAGGATCATCCGCCCCACCCAAAAAAGCCACCCCCGAGCCATGAACTAGGAACCAAGGCGGGACGCCTCTTTTCGATGACAGGCGCGGACGCCTATCTTCCAACGACGAGCCATGCACAAAGCAAAAGGAACCAAGAACAAGAGGCTCCTCCAAAACCTCGCATTCTGGTCCCACGTGCGGAACGCCTACATCGCGACTCGTAGGCTCGTTCGCCAGAACGAGAAGGACGTGGGTTTTGCAAGTAGCTCACAAGTTTCGCTTCTTAACGAGATGACCTCCTCCATTTTTCAGTGGTGAAGTGGCTTGGTATCGCGGATGAATCCAGCCTGTGATGACAAAACAAACCGCAGTGACCCTGTTTCGATGGATGGCTTTGGCCGAGGCCGTCTCCTACCTGCTGCTTCTCGGCATTGCCATGCCGCTCAAATATATCTGGGACATGCCCCTGGCCGTGAAATGGGTGGGTGCAGCTCACGGTGCCTTATTTGTGACCTTCTGCCTCAGCCTGGCGCTCGCCATGCAAAAGGCCGCCTGGCCCCTCAGCCGAGCCATGCTGCTCTTCCTCGCCTCCCTGATTCCCCTGCTGCCCTTTTGGCTAGACGCCAAGGTCAAAGCCTGGGCCGCAGAAAGCTAATGAAGGATTAACGACCCACCCCGTCGAAAACCGGCAACTCAAAGCGCGATTGCAGGCCCGAGAGATACAGCGTGGATCGGTTCAGAGCTTTGGCGAGATCGGCAAAGGTGTGCATCATCAAGCCTCTAGAGTCACCACGACTCTGTCAGATGGAAGGCGATTCCTTCGGTGACTCATTCAGAGCCTTCAACCTTAAAACGGGAATGGAAGATCGTTGAGTTGCTCCAGGGCTTGGTTTCACAAGGCTTTAGCCAGTTGCGGTTTATTGTCCCAGAGATCTACCCGAGGCAGATTGAAGTGCTTTACCTCGGAACACGATTCGATTGTGATAGTTCACAGACTCAAAAGATACGTGATGCCCAGCAACGGTACGAAGGTCCTCAGGCCTCAATGGCACCACACCATAGTCGAGCTTCGCGTGGCAAGTGGGGCAGACGCAAACCATGTTTCCTTCTACGTCATCTCCACAATGCGGGTTTCCCAAAGGTTTAAGATGATGGGCCTCTGAATATCGCCCTCCACCGGGGAGCTCAATCACGGTTCCGCACAGCTGACACACTCCGTTATGCAGCAATTTGATGCGCCGAGCCAAGGCCGTGTCCCTCACGATTCGAAGAATCATGGTGGGCACCCGATCAGGCACTTCTGCATCCACGGCGGGAGGAATCTCTCCTCTGGCCTTTCGAAGTTCATTCTCTACCTCTACTCGCCCACCCTTGAAACAATCTTTGCAGGGATGCACGCCAGAGCTTCCCAGCTGGATATCATGCTC
>JAPLUM010000377.1 GCA_026397605.1 Verrucomicrobiota bacterium
AAGCCATTCCAACCGGGGCACCATTCCCTGAAGAACGAAACCAAGCACTGCTCCAAACTGGCAGACTGAAACAACAACATCGTTGGCAAAATCCTCTGGATCAGATTTTTGAATCAAATCAGCAACAACTTCGCTGACGTAGTGCTCATCGAATAACTGAATCCAGGTCTCATTCACTGGTTCAGAGAGGGGAAGAAAAGTCGGCCAGTCACTCTTCGCACTGCTAAAAATTCGGAATACACGGCGCTCAGCTTCATCTCGATACTCATCGTTTAGAGCGCATATTTCACTCACTGACACTTCAGGTTTGTAGAGCTTCATGATGTCGGGGCGGGTGAACTTAAATCGCTTCCGATCTCGATCATCATCGCTGTACCACCGATCAAAGAAAGTGGTGTAGAAATCATCGATTTCAGGCAGTGAACTCATATTTCAAGAACCTTCGGAAGACTTGACCGTGCCAGCAGATTTTACGACTTCATCACGAAGAAAAAACTCAAACTAAGCCCCTTCAGGCAGATTCTCCGTCCGCTCTTCCTCACCTCCCATATCCCCGCCAGCATCCGGGTGGATCTGGTGATCTCCTGATTTGGCGTCTTTGGTGGTGTGGATAAAGCCGCGCTCGGTGGCGGCTAGGACGAGGGCGGCGAAGGAACGAAAGCCGTGGTAGCGCTCGCTGAACTGAGGTTGGCGGCGTTTGATGGTCTGCTTCACGGCGGATGCCCAGATGGGCTGGTTGCCGCCGCGCTCGTTCATCATGGCGTCCACGGTTTCCATGAACAGCTCGATGGCATCGTCCGGGTCGCCGACGGATTTGGAGGCTGAGGCGTCTCCGGTGGGCTGGGCGGGTGTGCTGCCATTAGGTTTGGGCGGCTGAGCGGCGTTGGACTCCTTCGGCTTGGCGGGCTGTTTGGCCGCGGCGGGTTTGGGGGCGGGGCGGCGGCGCTGCTGCTCGCGGACGAGGTCGTCGTAGAAGATGAATTCGTCGCAGTTGCTGATGAAGATGTCGCCAGTGGAGTTCTTCACGCCAACGCCAATGACGGTCTTGTTGTTCTCACGCAGCTTGCTGACGAGCGGGGAGAAGTCCGAGTCGCCGCTGACGATGACAAAGGTATCGACGTGGGACTTCGTGTAGCAGAGGTCGAGCGCATCGACGACCATGCGGATGTCGGCGCTGTTTTTGCCGCCCTGGCGCACGTGCGGGATCTCGATCATCTCAAAGGCGGCCTCGTGCATGGCGCGTTTGTGCTCCTTGTAGCGCTCCCAGTCGCAGTAGGCCTTTTTCACGACGATGCTACCTTTGACGAGCAGTCGCTCCAGCACCTTGCCCATGTCGAACTTGTCATACTTCGCCTCGCGCACCCCGATGGCGAGGTTCTCGAAGTCACAAAAAATGGCCATCGTGTGGTCGCGGTCTGGATTGCGCATGACCGCAGAGTCAGGGCGGCTCAGCCAAAGGTCAAGTGACGTGAACCTGCGTGCCGCGAGAACGATCCATGCATTCAAAAGCGCTTCGAAAGCTCCCGGTTTAATTCCGAGATGACCTTTTCTAGGACTGGCCTAGCTCGCAGCGTCGCTTCACGCCAAGCCAGAGTCAGCGAGCGTTCATAGCGCAGCGCTTTCACCAAGGGGCGTTGGTTCACGGTAGCATTGGAGGCAAAAGCTGAGCCCAAGGCAAACTCGGGAAGAAATCCCGCATACTTGCCCGTTTGAATCGCCATCGCAACCTGGGTATAAGACGAGCACTCCAGAGCGCATTGAATCTCTGTTCCGCTTTGCCGCGCCGCCTCTTCAAGGAACTGGCGGAAATGACCACGACCCTCAAGCAGTGCCCATGGCAGGCGTCCCAGATCCTCAACGCCAAGCTCTGCAGAAGAACGGGAGAGTTTCTTGGGAACAAACGGCGCATAAGCATAGCGCCATTGACCCGTTGTGGAAAGACTCGGCACCGCTTCACCCGCGCGGATCAGTGCTAAATCCAACTCGCCTCGCTGAAGCCCATCCACCAGCCGAGCACTGTCCAGGTTCTTGAAGGCAAAAACCACTTCACCGACTTCCGTCTTCACCACCTCACAGGCTGGGAACAGCAACCACTGGATAAGCGCCTCACCGCCACCCAACACGACTCTCTGCGCCTCGTTGCCAGCACGCTTTTGGAGATCATCCACGCTCTGAAAAAACTGCCGCGCTGCCTGTGCCAGCTCCTGCCCCTGCACCGTCAGTCGAAAGGGCCGACTCTGCCGCGCCAGCAGCGCAATCCCAAACACAGACTCCAGCTCCGCGATCTGTCGGCTGAGCTGACTCTGCCGATTCGCATCCCCCTTCGATGCCTGCCCAATGCTCCCCGCCTCCGCCACCTCACAAAGCGAGGCAAGACGTTCGAGCGAGAACCCGGATTGATTGGCGAGATGTTTGAACATGGCTGTGTAGTCATGTTGCATGGAATGGTGCCTCTGGCAAATAGGCAGATTTTCGAGCATACATTGCTGTTCACCAACAAAGCTCTAATTCTCTATTCATTGGAATCTTCCACTAATATGAGAATTCGGGTTGCTGCCAACAGTGCAGCCGCCGATTAAAGATAACTGTTCATGATTCGTCACCTCACACTCGCCAATTTCAAAGCTTTCGGCAGCGCCCAGCAGGTGCCGTTGCGACCGCTAACTTTGATTTTTGGACCCAATAGCGGCGGTAAGTCCAGTGTCCTGCACAGTCTAAAGTGGGCGAAGCATGCTGTGAAAACAAAGTCACTTGCGTTTGAATCGCGTGGTGGCTCGGACGATGCCCCTGATTTTGGAGGCTTTATAGGTGCGGTATTCGGCAAAGACCGAAAACGGAAAATTCATTTTGGGCTGCAATTGCCATCGGAGCACGCCCCTGACTACCGCGTTAGCTTTGAAGTGGGTCTGTGGACTCGCGAGCATAAACAGCGAGTCAGACCGAAGCCTGAGCCTCATGATGAGATCAAGGGCTGGCTCGCAGCCAAGAAGGAATTCATCGATGCCGAGGATGAAGCGTCGAGGCGAACTATGAATGCGCCATACGTTGTCGATGACGAAGGTCATGTGCTCCTTGACGATAAGAGTGATTTAGTAACTAGAGAGTTCTTTGGGGAGGGGATTTCAAGCATGCAGGAGTTCTACGACCAAATTGTCCAAGAATGGGAGCTGCGTTTGGCAGCATTGTGGCAGAAATTGCGGAACGAGAACGCCAAACCGGGTATTTCGGACAAGCTGGACCGCTACTTCGAGCAACTCAATAATTATCAAGAGTGGCTTGAGAAGGAGGATAATGATCCCTGCGTCTTTAGCTTTGAGATCGCCATAGGTGCGAAAGTTCTGCTGCGGGCCGAAAGAAGATCCTTTGAGGGATACCTGCATTTGACGAAAGTCAGCAAAGCACTTTCATCTGTCCTGCAATACATTGATGAAACGGAAGCGCCCCTCAGGGGATCTTGGATGGGCGCACCTTGGGATTTTACTCATCTCTCGCAGGCATTAGAACTCGAAGATTTGTGGGATGATGAAGCTTGGTCAGGTGAAGAGCTGAGTGAAGGTATTGGCATTGAGTTTCAAGGTTTGGTCCCCAGGCTGACGAACCGCTCTATATTTTCGGAACCATGCAACCAAGGCATTGAGAGTCGAGAAACTCTTGAATCACTGGACCACCTGATTCGAGACTGCCGTCATCGCCTTGAAGAGGCGATCTCTAAAATGAACTACCTGGGACCATTGCGTGCCCTACCTCCGAGATCGCTCTTGATGTTCGGAAAAGATGAAAGGTTGGGGGCTGTGGCAGATGCTTGGTTACGGCTTCGTGATGATCCTGCGCTGAGGGACGAGGTAAACCTATGGATAGGAACAGGCCATCTTAATTTGGGCTATCGTTATGAATCTGAAGTCTATGCGGAGCTTAGCTCGACACTTGAAGCAATCAATGATTTCGGCGCGAGCACTATCGAGAGAAGCTGNNNCTTGAATCTTTCAGAGGAGTCATATAAGACGGGTTTTAAGTCAGAGGAAAAGTTTGGCTCATCCGCGCCGCCTTTCTGGGACGACAAGGATCTGGCCGTGAATTTCTGGGCTTCTCGGCTTCCCAGAAAACTTCGGGACCTGGTCCTCCGCGACCTGAAAAACAATGTCGCTGTAAGCAGCCGCGATGTTGGTGTGGGAATCAGCCAGTTGATACCGGTCGTGGTTCATGCCTTGGCAGAAAAGGGTGCTACAATTGCGGTGGAACAACCTGAACTGCACCTCCACCCCGCCCTTCAAGCCAAACTCGGAGATTTGTTCATAGAATCCGCCTTGGGACCCAACCAAAATCAGTTTATACTGGAGACTCACAGCGAGCATTTAATCCTGCGAATGATGCGGCGTATGCGGGAGACATTTGAAGGTAGATTGGATGGAAGACTACCAGTCACCCCGAGCGATGTCTGCGTCCTGTATGTCGAACCGGGCGCGAACGGCAGCATTATCCGTGAGATGCCACTCAATGAACGTGGCGAGTTAATTAAAGGCTGGCCAGGCGGATTTTTTGAAGAAGCCCTCAACGAAATGTTTTAATCATGCTCGCCGAATACGCCATCAGCCCAGAGGTTTTCAGTCCGTCATCTTATGCTACACCGGAAGCCAGTAAGCTATATCTCAGTGCCTTGATAGACGGAATAAGATCTCGGGGGTTGGTGCGAAATCTCCACTCGGGGAACTGGTTGCGCTATGTGAATGAGAATAGTGACCGCTGGGATAAATTTCGTTTCAAAGAACTGCTCAAATCAATGCGGGACAGACTATGTGATAGCCCTGCCTGCAGCGGGAGTGTGCCAAGCACAGCTGTTGAGTGGTGCCAAGAAGCTCTGGATTCTCATACGGTGAGTCCTTTGCAGGGAATCATCGCGGATCAGCCAACGGCAGATTTGTATCATGCTGAAAACTTGATCGCGTCGGCAACACAACTGGCCGAAAATAAAAAGTGGCTGGGAGGTAAGAACTCTGTCGAACTCAAGCGAACTACCGAGGATTACTTGCAGGTGTTGGGGCCGACTCTCAAACATTCCAATTCGATCATGTTCATTGATCCCCATCTCGATCCAACACGCCACGACTATAAGGACTTTGTAGAACTGCTCAAAGCCTGTGATAAACGGGTGCCTGCCCCGAGAATCGAAATTCACCGTCTCTGCTACACAGACCCAAAGGACAAACGATTGCAGCTTGGTTGGGAGAAAACATTCA
>JAPLUM010000653.1 GCA_026397605.1 Verrucomicrobiota bacterium
GCCCAAAGACCGCTAGAAACAGAATTGAACTCCAGACTCTAGCCGAACGACTTCCACTTTGAATGACCAGCGACTCCGTGTGCCAAGTCCTCGAAGAGGCAAAAGCGATAAAGACCAACAAACAAAAGAATAGCTGGCCCAGTGTGCCGTGGCTGATGCCGTAAGGGTCCGACATCTTTAAAACCCGCAAGCCTCCGAGAGAAGCCTGAATGATGACCATAAAAAGCGCTGTCGTCGTCAGCCCGCGAAGCAGGGGCCAGCGCTGACCAATCCAATTGATGATCAGCCAAACCAATCCCATCAGAACGATGATTAAAGCCCAACCCAGCGCACCTTTGAAAATCAAAAAAAGATAACCTGTGCCAATCAAAACAATGCCTGCGGCCTCCATGAAACGCGGTTTGTTCTTGGCGAACTGCCAAAAATACATGGCCAAAACCAAGAAGCCAATCGAGGTGGCAATCCATCGATGACCGTGCTCCAGAAACAAAGCAGGCACCTTCATCCATCCTTCAGGATTCACTTTCCCGAAAGCTAACGGCCAATCCGGCACCGCCAAACCAACGTCTTCCGTCGTCACCGCAGCACCCCACCAGATGAGTACAAGACCCACAAAAAGTGTGAAGCGGGAGAACCAATGAAAAGACTGCATGGAAGTAAATTATAAAACGAAAAGTGCGGACACTAGGTCCGCACTTTTGTCAAAAAATCAGCGGATAGGAGACACCCGCGCTAAATTTAACGAGCTGCAAGAGGAGCAGGAGCCGCGTTCTTTGCCGCTGCACCAGCAGACTGCTCTTTAGACCATTCGTCAAACTCACCTGTCTCGACGACTTCCAAAACGGCTTTCATCTGCGCATGGCCTGGACCACAGAGCTGACCACAGATGATGTCCCAGCTGCCGGTCTTCACCGGCTTGAACCACATGTGTGCTTTGACGCCTGGGCAGGCATCTTGCGCTGCACGCATCGGAACGAGAGCCAAGTTGTGAATCACGTCCTTACTGGTGACATCAATGATCACTGGGCGTCCGAGAGGCAGCTTCATGGTGCCTGGATTCACAAAGTCATCCTTGCCATTAGGATCAGTCAATTCACGCCCAGTCTGATTGCCTTGAGAAATAGCACGGGGATCCCAAGTGCTCAACATTTTGTCGTTGCCCGAGTATTGGAAGTTCCAAAGGAACTTCTCTCCCATAGCGCGGATTTTTACTGTATCTGGGCCTGTTGGGTATTCATCAGCCTGTTGATGCCAGAGCGGTAAAGCGAAGCCGAGAAGCAAAATGGCTTCAACAATGCAAACACCGATCTCGATGTGCGTCGTAGCATGACCACGGACACCGTGGTAATCGGCTTTAGCGTTCTTGCTAGCACGGAACTTCCAAAAGGCGACGGCCAGGAAACTGGACCAACCAACGAAAAGAACGAGCATGAACCAATGCACAAAACCAAGCATGTGATCAACAAGACCACCGTGCTCTGAGGCGTTTTGCGTCATGCCAAGCCAAACGTTAATGTCTGAGATACTCATGGGAATAAGGGGGATGTAAAAAGTTAAGCGGTGATAGCAGCTCGCTGCTGTTTGCGGACGAAGTTCCAAACGATCAATCCAACAAAACTCATGCCAAGTGCCAGGAACGCCAGCATGACCAAAACGGCAATGTCTTGCGCCTGAGCGATGACACTGTTCGGATCAGCTTTGCAAGTGGCGCAGGCGAGAGTCAGCATGGGTTTAAATGAATAACGATTGAGGAAAAGAAAAGGCTCAGACGATGATGGTATTCGACTTTTTCGAGAGATACCAAGCGCTGTAGGCGATCAGGACGAGACTGGTCCAACCTGCGATCGAGCCCAGAACACCGATGCCAAGTTCGTCCGTCACGGTCGGCTGAAGACGCGTCCACAGCCAAAAGCCGCCATCACAGAGAACTGCGAAAAAGAGGAAAACGTAATGGAAGTGTTTCAGTGACATGGCCGGATGAAGTGAATGGTTGAATGAGAACTATTCCTGAACCTCAATGACAGCTGTTGAGTTCTCAAAGCCTTCATCGATCAGACCTTCAGAATTGCTCAGGTAAAATAGAACGAAGAGTGCGATGGCAAAAGCCGCAGTGAATGCGAGGACTTTATAAACCAGAGCTTTCTCGTGGTTTAAGTGCATAAAGATCAAAGCAACTAAAGCCGCCTTAATGGTCGCCAAGATCATGCCGACGAGCATGTTCAAACTATGAGTCGGCAGTTCAACGTATGAAAGGCCCACCGTAAGAACGGTGAAAACTGCGAGCACCAAGCCGATCAACTTGATTTTGCGGATGGATTTATAAATTTCTTCAGGACTATCAGCCATAATAAAAGACGGTGGAGGGTGCGACTACAGGAGATACAAAAGAGGGAAAAGGAAGATCCAAACCAAATCCACGAAATGCCAGAACAGGCCGCCGACTTCAACGCGGTTGGCCATGTGCTCTGGATCTTCCCGGAGACGACGACCGTCACAGACGAGGAAATAAGTCAGCACCAAAGCACCAGCGATAACATGCAATCCGTGAAGTCCGGTGAGGGTGAAATAGATAGCGTAGTAGCTGTTCAGCTTCGGTGTAAAATTGGAGAAGAACTGAACATCTTTGCGCTCCAGCTTGACTTCAGGATGATGGCTCGCATGAGCTGCGCCATGATCTTCAGCCGGTGCATGAGCTTCTGATTTGTGCGCGCCACCCGCTTCGGCATGAGCTTCCGGAGTTGCTGAGTGAATGTGCACATAGAAAAGCTTTTTCTGCTGTGTGGCGCTCTTCTTTGGATCGCGGGTCGTTCCACCCTTGCCGTCATCGAACTCCTTCTTGAATTCAGTAATGGCTTCGTCTCGTTGATGCACAAAAGCGTTCTTCCAACCAGTCCCAAGATAGTGTTCATTGAAGGCCAAAGACTTTTCCTTCTCTGGAGTGCCTCGAACATCAAGGCCATCGACTTCAAGAGTCATTTTATCGTTAATGATCTTACCCTGGGCTGAGGTGCCGTCGCGGAATGTGAAGGACGTCGCATCAAGAGCTGGGCGAGCGAGGAATTTAGAAAGAGGAACCGAAAAGGTCATTGGGGCCGAAGCTACTAACTTGACCGTTGTGGAGGGCAGTTCTCTCGAGTTGCCTGCCTTTTCCTTAGCCTTAGCAAGCACGTCTGACTTCAGTGCTTTGAAAGTCTCTTTATTGAGTTCGATCTCAACTCCTGCTTCAGTTTTGAATTTTGGAGCAGCGCCCTTAAGGTAGGGCAAAACATAACCCACAGGATCAGCATCCACAGCGGACGTCTGGCCCGCGATAGTCATGCTGAGTTCTTTGACATCGCCAAACTCAATCTCAAACCCATGCGGCAAGTGACCTGTTAAAATCGTGCCATCCGTCAGAGTCACCGAATAGTGTTCAAACTTGGCTTTATACTCAAAGCTCTTGATGACCATGAACGTCATGGCACAGGCAATGGTGATGGCCATGTAAACCTTGTAGGCGCCGAACTTGCGTAACTTAATAGAAGCCCAAGCAAGGAGAACCGTCACAGAGGAACCGATCAGAACTAGGGTATTCACAAAACCCAGAGTCACGTTCAACTCATGAACTGGCCATGGATAATCCGCACCAACGCGCAGGAAGATGTAAGATGAGAAAAGGCCACCAAAGAGCATGACCTCAGAAGCGAGGAAAAGCCAGATGCCAACCTTGGCGTTGTACAAGCCCGTATCGGGGCGGGCGGAGACTGTGTAGGGAATGTCCATGTGGAAAAGTGACGGTGGGCTCAGTTCTCAGTTAAAATCAATGATGCGCGGCAACGGCAGGTGCCGGTGCAGCCGAAGGCTCGGCGCGCTTGCCTGGCTCGGACTCCCATTGTGGGAAGTAGTCCTGATCGACTCCAGGAACGCTATATTCATAAGGACCACGAACGACGACTGGCTCGAAGTCAAAGTTGCCGTGAGGAGGTGGTGTCGGAGCAGCCCACTCAAGCGTGGTTGCGTGCCATGGGTTGTCGCTCTCGACTTTTTTGCCACCTTTGATGCTGAGGAAGAAGTTCAGAATGAAAGGCACCTGACCGACAGCCAGAACAAAGGCACCCACAGACATGAGCACATTCAAGCCCAGAAGGTTGTTGGGGACATCCATGCCGAAAAGACTGAAGAAACCAGAATTCAATTCGGTGAACCAGTTGGAAGCGCTGGAGGTTTGCTCGAAATATTTACCACCATCATACCAGCGGCGATGGAAACCACCCATACCCTGGATGAACATCGGCGCGAAGATCATGTTCATACCAAGCAATGAAGGCCAGAAATGCAGCTTGCCGAGGAAGTCATTCATGATGCGACCTGTCGCTTTTGGATACCAATGATAGACACCGGCAAAGAGACCGAAGATCGTTCCAGGAGCCACCACGTAGTGGAAGTGGCCGATCACGTAATAGGTATCATGTAGGGCAAGGTCGATGAACGTGAAAGCCAACGGCAATCCAGTCAGACCACCAATACCAAACATCGGAAGGAAAGCTGATGCGAAGAGCATCTGCGGCGTGAAGCGGATCGATCCACCCCAAAGAGAAATCATCAGCCCCGTGAGGAGAATCACCGAAGGAACCGAGATGAGAACCGTCGTAATCTGGAAGTAGGTGGACATCATGGTGCCCATGCCAGTCAGATACATGTGATGTGCCCAGACCAAGAAACTAAGGAAGCCAAGAGTCAAAGCAGCATAGACCATCGCCTTGTATCCCCAGAGAGGACGACGAGTATTGGCTGGGATAACTTCTGTCAGAATGGCGAAAGCAGGCAGGATTAACACGTAAACCTCCGGGTGAGCCAGGAACCAGAAGAGATGCTGATAAAGCAGAGGGCTACCACCACCGGCGATATCCAGGTGCTGACCACCTTCCATCAGACCAGTCGGCAAGAAGAAGCTGGCGCCGAAGACGCGATCCATGAGCTGCAACAAGGCTGCCACTTCCAGAGGAGGGAAGGCCAAAAGAAGCAAGAAAGACACGATGAACATGGCCCAGCAGAAGAAAGGCAAGCGCATCCAGGTCATGCCCTTGGCACGCAGGTTGATGACGGTCGTGATGACGTTCACCGAACCCAGGAGTGAGGCAGAAATGTTGAACACCATGGCGAGCAACCACCAAGTGTGACCGTGCATCCAGACATTGGTTACGGCGAGGCCGGTCGTGGAAGCCAGAGGTGAATACATCGTCCAGCCCGTTTGGACTGAACCGGTGCCAAGGAAGAAACTGGCAAACATCATGACGCCGCTGACAAAGAAAAGCCAATAGCTCCACATGTTCAGGCGAGGGAAGGCCATATCAATCGTGCCGATTTGCAGTGGCATGACAAAATTGACGAAGCCAGCGAAACCAAGTGGCACGATGCCAAGGAAGACCATGATCGTTCCGTGCATGGCACCGAGCATGTTGTAGAGTTCACCATTAACGACACCACCAGGTGCCCAGCGACCAATCATCTCCTGAAATAAATCGCCAATAACTGGGATGCTGGTAACGAAACCGAACCCAGGAATGGGTTGGCCTGGATAGGCGATGCTCCAGCGCATGAGCATCATCAGGAAGAAGCCAAAAAGCAGGAAGAGCAAGCCGCTCACTGCATACTGAATACCAATGACCTTATGGTCCGTGGACCAAATGTACTTCTTGATGAAGCTCAGTTCATGGTGGTCATGGCCGTGATCATGGGCGTGATCGTGAGTAGGTGCTGCAGCGCTCATAGCTAGTGGGAAGTAGGGGTAAAAAAGGAAGAAGCCAAGAGGCTACGAGTTGTCGAAGAAAGACAGATCAAAATTTGAATGATTTTGTGAGATCAAAGGAGAAATCAGCAGTTGCCTGGCCTTTTGCAAGGGTGACGGTTTTGGTTAACTTCTGAGAAAACATGGGATGCCAAGCGGAGACTTCATAAACACCGTCTTTGAGGGACTGCTTCAATGCATATCTACCATCTTTTGAAGTCGATACTGCATGAACCCCGTCGTGAACATAAACCCAGGCGCGCATCCAGCGGTGAACATCGCATTCAAGACGATAAACTCCAGGTTGATCGAAGCTGTGTTGATTTTCATCGCCTCGGGCAGGTTGAGATAGATTGACCAGATTCTCCCCTTCCCCAAGCGTTCCGATCTGGTGACGAACGATTCGGATGTTATGAAAAGTCATGTCACTGTTGTGCAGGCGCAGACTTTGACCCGGCTGAACCACCGTCATGAACGGCTGAAATTCACATCCTTTTTGATCAATCAGAGGAGAAACAGTCTCCGCGGCCAGGGAACGTGCTGTCTCACTGACGCTTATGACCACATCAGCTAGACCACCTTCTTCAGATACTCTCCAAGCTGGGTTGACGATCGGTCCATGGCCTGAGCAAAGCGGATTTTGTCCCACGTCGATCACTTGACCTGCTGTCGAGGGCTTACCGCCAGTCAACGTTACCTTGCCCGACAGGCTAAGCTCGGTCCCAACTTCGGTTGCCGGAGACAGGGTGACTTTGGATGCCTCAGGAATCTTTCCACAGGCGGTGACTGTGTGCAGCACAATCACAGCGAAGGCCACCAAAGGCACCTTGCTAGAGAAAGACTGCTGCATATAAGTCATGGTTTTCTTCGATCACTTGGCGGCAGGTGCCGCCGTGGCACCAGGCCCAGCAGGGATGACGCCCTCAATATTTGATTTCGCAAAAGGGTCGAGTTCAGCCATGGTCCACTGAGTCGCACGCTTTTCAGTGGAGCGAACTTTTTCGACCATTTCCTTGGTAATCATGGGAGCTTCATTGCCCCAGCTATTGCGAATGAAAGTGAGCACATTGGCCAAGTCGCCAGCGGACATGGCGGCACCAAAGCCCTGCATACCACCAGGAGTGTTGTAACCCTGGCCTTTTACCGTGATTGCACCGATAAGACCGTGCTGAACGACACGAACGAGACGCTCTGTGCCACCCAAGACCCACTCAGAACCAGCAAGTGGTGGGAATTGACCAGGCAGGCCGAGACCATTGCCCTGATGGCAACCACCGCAGACAGCGTAGCCGCCTGAACCTTTTTTCATGGCTGTTTGGAATGGGTCCATAGCTGCTGCGCCGGGACCACCACCTGGACGCGGGTCCGCTCCGACTTCATAGGCAAAGGCCGTGCTCAGACCAAATTCTTGTTTGCCACTGACTGTACTGAATTGACCACCAGCAATGACGGCTACGACCATGCCAAGGAACATGACAAGCATCGAGACAGGCTCACGAGCAGCTTGGAGGTCTTCCTTTTCACGCGTTACTGCCGAGTGAAGGCGATCTAGATCTGTGCTATCGGGTTGAAAATTATTGGAGGGGGCGCTCATGAGTGGTGGGCGTTACTTCTTAACAGCGGCAGCTGCGGCAGCGGTGATGCCAGGAATAGGATTGTCTTTCTTCAGAGAGAGCAAGTAATCGACCAAAGCCTCAGCCTCGGGTGTCGGTACAACTTCATAACCAGCTTCAGGAGCGTATGACTTGCCGAGTTTCAATGCCGACTCAGACTTCGGACCTTGAGCGAGTTGAACGGTGTAGAGATTCTTAAAGGCTGGCATGTTTGACCATTCATGACGCTGACGCGGTGCATACAACATCTGATGCATCTCCTGACGAGTTGGCGCACGCCAACCGTAATTGGTCAAATCAGGTCCCAAGCGTTGAATTCCCAAAAATGCATACGGCTCGCCAAGATAATCCAAGAGCGTGTTAGCACGAGTTGGAGTAGCCGGGCGGGCTTCTTGATCCTGTCCCCAACCTTTGCGCCAGCCGTCCAGAGCAAGCTGTGTTGGACGGATCATCTGGGTGTGACACTGGGCGCAGCCCTCACGGGCGTAAACCAATTGTCCCTGACGATTGATCGGTGCAGGTGGATAATACCCATCAACGCCGTCTGCGTCTTTGTCATAAGCAACGGGCGTGAGAGCCTGATACTTGATAGCGGGGATGATGATCAAGCAGAGCCACGGGAGACCGAAGCTAGCGGTGAGTGCGAGGATGAACGTGCGGAAGTTGCTCATGCGTGTGCTCCGTGCGGAAGAGAGGTTTCTTCATGACCATGATGCAGAAGCGTAGGTGCCGAACTGCGACGACCGAGACCGGCCACCATGAGCAAGAGATGGACTAAAAACCAAATGTTGGACCAAGTGATGAGAGCCCAAGCAAAGGCACGAGCGACCATGTAAGGACGTGCATTCATCACCAGTTGATAAAAGTCTTGATCCCACATTTCAGGGTGATTGAGGTCACCACCTTGTTGGATACCGGAAACGAGGCTTGTAATCACCACGGTGGCAATGCCGTAGGTGGAGAACCAGAAGTGATTGCGAATCAAACGAACAGAAAGCCACTCACAGCCAGTAAGGCGCGGCACGATGTAGTAGATGGCACCAAACACACACATGCTGAAGAAGCCATAAACAGCCACAATCTGATAGCCATACCAGGCATTCGTGAACTGAAGAGTCGGCCCAGTGGTGAAGGTGGAAATCAAGGCCAAGATGATTCCCGAGACAGGATAAAAAACAGCACCCAAGAAAGTGAAGCGGAGAGTCGGACTAGAAGCAACGAGGTTGTGTTTGCCTAGTGTCGTCAAATGATGATTTAAGCCAACAGCACCGACAGGAACAAGAAGCAAAACCGAAGCAAGCGATCCTGTGGCTGACATCCAACCTGGAAGTGGACCGCCCATGTAATGCTGCATTCCGCTCCAGCCACCGAGGCAGGCGAGAGCCCAGAAACCCATTTGAGCAAGCTGCATGCTGGCAATAGGCTGACCCGTGATTTTAGGAATGAAGTAATAAGCTGAACCGATGGCAACCGGAGCAAAGAACAAGAGAATCAAAACATGAATGTACCAAGCATTGATGCCTGTTCCCAAAGCGCCCAAGCCTGGGAGGCAATGAAGAGCGACATTGGCTGTCACAAAGATCCAAGGGAACCAGAAACAAGCACCCAGAATATACCAAGTGCTGACCATGAATCCTTCAGGACGGAAAGCACGAGCAAACATGGTCGTCATCGGCCAAGCAAAGCAGAGGAAAGCTGCCAGCATGATCGGCCACACCCACTTCGGCATTTCCAACCATTCAATGGAAGTGCTGCCACCGCTAAGAATGCTAACCAATCCTAATGTCACTGCGATGTTCCAGAACACACCGGCAACATAGAGAACGCTTTTGCCACTTTTCAGCTCCTGCCCCGAACGGCGGGCCATGATCCAGAGCATAACACCCAGACCAGCCTGAACGCCCCAACCATAAACCAAAGCATTTATGTGGGTAGGCTGAAGGCGACCATATTGGAGGACTGGGCAATCACCCAGGAAGGACGGTGCGAAGAGCTTCAATGCAGCAAGCACACCCAGAATGGTAGAAGCCATGAGCCAGAAAGCACCATTGACGAAAAGGAACAGCACAGGGCCTTTGACTGACTTATCAATCGCCGCGCGGCGAAGGTTATCAGCCTGAAGGTCTGTATCTGCGGATGAGGAGGGAGTCTGCATCTTGGGAAAGGTCGGCCGTTATTTTGTGGCTGGGGTTGCTGGCGCTGCTGCAGGAGCAGCAGGCGCGGTTACAGGGGCAGCTGGAGCCGCAGGCGCTGGTGCTGCAGCCTGCTTCAGTTGGGTTGGCGAGCCCGGCACCACTTGTGTGCTTGTGCTTGGCTTCCGGGAAGCAAGAACACCTAGGGTCTTGTCAAAAACAGCCTGTTTCTTAGCCGCATCGTTCATGCCCATCTTAGCGACCAATTCGGTCTGAGCCTTGACGATCTCGGCTGTATTAGCAGCACGTTCAGGAGCGCGGGGATCGACCTCGCCTTGCTTAGCGCCTAAGGTTTGAAGGATCAGGAACAGCACCGCAAAGCTAGCGAATGCCGCCAGCACCCAGAAAAAGCTGGAGCCGGATTTAGAATGAATCGCAGGAGGAGACATGGTGAAAATCAGTTAACGACGTTAGCGGACTCAAGCAGGCGTGGGTCACGGCAAGGATACAGACTGTAGCGAGCCAAACTGCGGAGGAAAAGGAAGCCAAGGATGCCGACGAAAGTGCAGAGAGCCACGATGTCTCCAACCCAAGCGAGCGGGTTAGGATCAATAACACCAAGACCAAGAGATGGGCCACGCTCAGGGATCACATTCCAATACATGTCCACAATATGCATGAAGATAATCCAGAGACAGATACCACTGATGACGGCTGGCTTCTTTTTCCGTGGCTGGGACAGGAGCAGAACGAAAGGTGCAATGAAGTGACCCACCACGATGAAGATGGAAACCCAGCGCCAGCCCTCTGTGTTACGAGTGAGGTAGAAACGAGTCTCTTCCGTGATATTGGCATACCAGATCAGGAAATACTGACTGAAGGCGATGTAGGCCCAGAAGATGGTGAAGGCCAGAACGAACTTACCCATGATGTGGTAATGCTCTTCGGAAACGACTTTCTGGAGATAGCCCAGACCGCGCAGCCAAGTGACGAGCAGAATGGTCAAAGCCATGGAAGACCAAGCACAACCAGCGAAGATATACACACCCCACATGGTGGAGAACCAGGAGTAATCCAGACCCATGAGCCAATCCACAGCCGCGAAAGTCACGGTGAGTGCAAAGAACAACATCCAAGTACAACAGAAGGCGCGAGCTTTGATTGTGTGCTTGATGTCGCCATCAAGATCCTGCTTCACTGATTTACCGCGCAGAACGCCAGCAATCATGGCGAGAATACCAAAATAGAGGAAATAGCGGATGTACCAAGCATTGAGATTGAGGTAGCCATACTTCTGCACCAAAATGTGCAGATGCGGATTGGTCTCAGAGGCGTGGTGCAAGGCCTCTTTAACAGTCGTAACCTGCTCAGTCAGATGATGCGCCGCTTCACGATGATGGCCCATCCACTCATACAAAGGCTGTTGAACAGCCGGAATCAGCAGCGGAATGCCAAGAATCGCCACAGGCAGTGCCATATTGGCCAGTTGCTCCCAAAGGCGGCGAAGGGAAATACCCCAGCCTGAGTTGGAAGCGTTGTGAAGCAAAATCCAAAAACAACCACCACAGACGAGGGTGAATGCAAAGAAGAATGCAAAGAGCCACGAATAGGCAAAGCTATCGGTGTTTGTGATGAAAAGATAGATCGAGGCCAAAAGCCCGAGAGCGCCGAGGCCTCCGAGACCGTTGATCAGTTTGCTGCCTTTTGCTGGCTCAAACTTCTCGCCGCCTTGAGGCAGATCGTTGAATGTGACGTTGTGACTCATGCCTAAAATGCGAGCGTGTTACTGGACAGAAACGTTTCCTTCTTTAACCGCCACCTGGAGGGCGCGGATGTAGGCCACGATGGCCCAGCGGTCACGAACAGTGAGATTGCCTCCATAAGGGCCCATAAGACCCTTACCATTCGCGATAACATCATAAATAGCCCCGTCTGCTCGATAAGCGCCCGCATTCGCGGCATCCATCGACCCAGCTTGGTGGAAGTTGAAAGCAGTCAGGATTCCGTATTTGGAGGTTACTCCCTTGCCGTTACCGGAGGCTCCGTGACATACTGCACAATAAATTCCATATTGGCGTTCGCCGCGCTGAAGCAGTTCCTTATCAGCCTTGATTTGCTCAGGCAAGCCGTCTCCGTAAAAGTCGCCGATCTTCCCAGTGCTGTAATAATCGAGTCCATTGCTGAAGCCGTAGGCTGGAGGTGTGGAGTCAGGCGCAGAAGCAGGTTTAGCGGGCACTTCAAATCCCATCGGCACAGTGTGCTTGACGAGCTGACGACCACCCAGACCATCGGCAAAAAAGTCACTGTGGGACTGATACTTGAGCTTCGCCTGATGATCCATATCTTGGAAAATCTCAATAGGAGGCAGCTCGGACTTACTGCCGCGTGTGCCGAAAGCGGCCACAACAATGGCCGCAACGAAGACGTAACTGAGGAAGAAGTATTTCAACATGGCGTGTCGGCAGAAGGCCGTTCAGGAGCTTGTGAAAAATTTCACAAGCACAATTAGAGTAGAAACTTGAAGCCAGAATGCAAGAACGATTTCTGTTTTGTCAGCATAAAAAACGGGTTCACATTTCAGCGACCTTACAAAACGAGATAAATCGTCACAAAATACTCATGATGAGATCATAAAGCTCATCAAAAGCATCTGATTGGTTTTCACGATCCTCACTCTATCTTTCCATGATCTTTATTAAAATGCTTTGGTGGCTCCTTCCCAGCAGCTTTCACTGCGGCAGCCTGGAGAGAGATGATGCGGAGCTTTTTCTCCGTAGATAACCACCAACCATGAGCGCTAACTGGTGACTCGGGGCGTGTGAGTAAATTGGTAAGTGGAAGCTCCAGGCCAAAGCTACCGCCTGAGAGCGGCTGGAAGAAACTGAGCTTGGACTGGCGACTTAAGTGAAGATCACTCAAAATGGCCGTCCCATCTGGGAGTTCGGCAGTCAATTGAAGACGACCATTGGGCTGGAGAAAAACTTGTGCTGGTGAGGTGGCTTCAGGAGAATCCAGGCCCACCAAATCCACTGGAACACTACCTGACGCAACGAGATGCCGGATGACGACGTCATCAGTCAGTGAAGCCGCAGAAACACTGAACCCAGCTTGCGACTCGGAAAGCCAAGTGGCCTCATCCGCTTCCCAAAGTCCGACTTGCACCATGACTCCACCAGCCCCATCGAGCGAGAGATCTAGCCGGAGACTCAAAAGCAGTGCAGGCTTATCAACTCTGGGAAGCACCCCAGTGAACGCCTGATCTGTGCCAAAGCGTGCACTGCCACCGGTGTCAAAAACGCCAAGGATTGGCAGAGCATCCCCGTCATAGCGCAAAATGCCCGTGAAGAGTCCCATCGCAGCAACTTGGAGTTCCAGAGCGCCCGTCGTACTCAGACTGGGCGTCACTCCTTCAAGCGCATTCACGAGTCCATGATAGTGGCCGAGAAGTTTCTCATGAAAAGGATTGCGCAGAAAAGTCGCCGTGATCACTGGATGCTCGGCCAACTCCTCAGTATAAACAAAGTTGAGCTGTGGATTCTCCGCCATAGAACCAGAGATTCCTGGGCCTGCCCAATGGGCGAAAATATAGCCATTGTCGTCCTGCGCGGAAAGCGTGTATCGACGCCCCACCTCATACTCGGCACCATCCATTTGACCGCGCACGATGCCAGCTCCTGCACCTGGCACGAGGACAATCTTGAGCCTGTGCTTAACGGATGGAGCGAAGCTTGAAGTCTTTTGGTCATCACCATTCTTCTTTATCAAATTAGATGTTGATGCGACTTCTGCAGACTCCAACGGGATCGTAAACTCCAAAATGGCTCCCCGCTGAGGTGCCTTATTGTCTTCATTTTGACCGCGCAGCCGATAATAATGCTTGGTGCCGCGCTTGAGACCCGAAAGCAAGGCTTGAACCGGCTTCGCCGCTTCTTTGGCGGTCACAGTGCCAGCAGACACTACTCGAAAATCCTTTAGACTTGGATCTAAACTCCACTCAAAGGCCACTTCCGTATTGCGGCCATTCGGGCGGATGATGCCATGCAATTCGACGCGTCCATTGGGCAAAATGACCGCCTCCTGCGTGATGGGTGTGGGACCAAAACGCAGACGGTAAATCGTGCCCCCGTTGCTTGGGCCTCCATAACGGGTCACGGAGTAAATGTTGCCATCGCTTGCACGCATGGGCCGCCCGAACATTGGTACGCTGCCTGCGCGCGGTTGAGAGCCATGGCCAGTAAACTCCAGCGCGCGCTGGAAGCTTCTCGTGTCCAGATCAAAGCTGTAGAGCGCATCATGCTTACCAAACATTGCAGTAGATCCCCACAGCCTCCGATGCCCATCCTCCACGGGAGTATCCATGTATCTAAATGCGTTTGTGCTAAACCGCTCGACCACAGCACCAGCAATAGGATCGATCCTATTTAAGGTGCATATCGCACGTGGTCCGCCCTGTTCAAGCACCCCAGTAAACCAAAGGGAGCCAGCGCTATCTCGATGCATCGGCGCAGTCGGATGCCAGCCAGACCAGCCCTGATTAGCATTGGGGTACATCTTCACGACCTCAAAGGTATCCTTCACGGTCGCAATCCGGAAGAGAGATGCCTTCTGGTGCGTGCGGTCGGCCAACGAGCACCCCCAGACATAGCCATGGCCATCGGCAGCCAGCCTACCGATTTGATTGCTGCCAAAAGGCTCACGCTGATCACCACCGAAAGAGGCGATGTGCTTCACCACATCTCTGCGTGGATCAATTTTAAAGACCGAACTGTGTGTACTCCCCCAGAGCTGACCTCTTTCATCTAGTGTCAGCTCGGTCATGGGTGCGGAACCGGGCAGCATCTTCGGATCTTTACCAAACTGGGCAACACTGACGAAAACACCGTTCTGCTCATTGATTCGGAAGATCGTCCCAGAGTCCGCTTTACCCCCAAATCGGGTCGTGCCCCATAGCCAGCCATGTCCGTCACTCACGAGGCCAGCATCTGGACTGCGTCCTGGAAATGCGCCTTCTTTGCCTGTGAAATCGACCACACTGATGAGTTTTTGACTAGCAGGATCAACCCGATAGATCGTACCACAATGATGCAAACCATGGTAGAATGTGGTGCCAAAAAAAGCACCCTGACTCGATTCGACAAGAGAGCCGTGCGGCTCCACCCCCTCCGTGGTAGCAGCCAGATCGGCCAAGTCTTTGAGCACTGCGTACTTACCTGTCGAAATCTCCACGCGGTAGATGACCCCTGACCACCCAGCCCCCCAAAAACCGGTCACTCCGACAAGGTGATCTGGCCCAGCGCGCAGCAAATGCGCACGCGGGATGCCGCCAGGTGCCGCGCCATCATAACCGGTGAAGCGCACGACCACACTGTGCTTTCCGGTGCTTTGCTCGATCTTATAAATCGTCCCAAGTCCATAGCCGCCTCCCATAGACCCATAGGTGGCAGTGCCCCACATAAAGCCCCGCCCATCATCCACGAGCATGGATTCGGGATTCATCCCATCACGCTTCTGAAGCTGAGTGACCGAAGTGAAAGCACCGCTTTCGGGATGGATTTTAAAGATCGTCCCTTCATCCTTAGCACCGCCATTGCGAGTGCAACCCCAGAGGAACCCATCTGAACTCAGCGTCAGTCCACACAAGGGCATGCTGCCAATGAAAGCCCCTGTTTTCCCTGTGAATGCCAGCACCTCTACCAACTCTCCCGTGCTGGCATTGAGTTTGTAAACAGCGCCATAGCCGTTGTGTTTCTCACTCGTGGCCCACAACCAGCCACGCCGATCAGTAACCATCTCACCCAGCAGCGGTAATTTACGGTGATTCAACACTCTCCTCTCCTTCGTGGCTGGATTATAGAGATGAGTGCCCGTGCGCGTATTGTAGCAAAGCAAGCCTAGCGGAGAAATCAGAGGCAGACCTAATGGCACTTCTCCACGCTCAAACTCAATCTCATAAATCAGCTTCCCAGAACGCGGATCAAAACTAAAAATTCTCTCCGGACTATCGACTCCCCCTGACACGCCCCAAAGCCAACCGTCAGGTGCACGTACGAGGCCTTGGCCCGGAACCCCACCTTTGGGTGAACCTTCTTCTCCATTAAATGAAACCATCTCCTCCCAGAGCGAGCCGTCCTGTTTCATCCGGTAAACAGTGCCCATCCCATAACGTCCGCCACTAC
>JAPLUM010000124.1 GCA_026397605.1 Verrucomicrobiota bacterium
GCCGCCCTCGGCCCGTTCAGTCCAGCCCTCTGCCGCTGCCGCTCCGCTTCATTTCAGCCTTCAACATTCCTTGTTGGATATTCAGCGCCCATGAGGCCAAGCCCTCATCGCACCTCAAGCGCTGCTGCTCTCCCCTTCCCACACAGCCGCTTCAGCCGATCCCAGGCCCAGCGGTATTCATCGGCGGTGATGAAGAGCGCGTAGAATGACCACATCTGCGCACTGAAAAAGATCAGGTTCTTCATCATCAGAGCGATCATCAGGTGAAGGCCAATCCCAATCACAAAGGCAATGGGGCGCAGTTTTTTCACACAGAAAAGAACGGGCGCTTCAAGTTCAAACAGTAGTGTTGTCCACTGCATCGCCGTCCAGCTCCACACTGGCAGCGTGCGTAGGCACCAGGCAGCAAACTCAGTGCGGTGTAGCCCCTGGATCAAAGTGTACAGCACGTCGCTGTGTTTTAACCAGTCGCCTTTAAATGCCTTGGCCGTCCCTGAGGCTAAATACTGACAGATCAGTGTACCTTGAACTAGCCGCACTGGAACAGCAGAGATGATGAGTCGTCCATTGACCGCATCGCGCACATACCCAGGTGTCACCAGCAAGAGACCATAGATAGCAACATAGAACTTGTTCAAGCTAAAAGCGGCCGCCCAATCCACACCCTGCGTGTAGATCGCAGTCACAAAAAGTCCTAGTAGCGCCAGTCGCCGTGATCGATTGCAAATGAGGCCTGTTGCGGAAAAGCAGATCACCACCGCCAGTAGAGCCACACCGCTTTGGGTTAGAAGCGGCAGAGCTTCAGGACTGCCGACAGCTGCGAGTTCCTCCGCATTGAGGTGAAAGCCTTCCTCCGTTAGCCACTCCCGCCAGGAAACGCCCTGCCAACCCATGCGCAGCAGATAGGTAACCGTGAAAAGAACTTCAAAAACACGTAGCGGCAGTCCATCAATATCATCAACTAAGGATGACACACACCGGCTCAGTAATCCTTCAGTGCGCATGTCGGGGGCAGATTGGGCTGTCGTTGGAGTCATCGGGGAGATGGCAATTTTTCAGGTTTTAGCAGGCGGAACCGGCGCAATCTCTCGGCGGAAAACCTTTGGCTGAGACGGTACTTTATCGAGCACTGGTGGTTTAGCTCGCTCCCTAGTGGCCCTGCCATTGACGATGGCATACTCACCGAGAAGAGTCACGCGTGTAGTCGCAGGCAGCACCGAACCATTATCACCCCAGTGTCCGGCAGGTAATGCCAGTTCAGGCGTGTTCGCCTGCCAGGAGCGGTGCTGATAGCGCACGCCACTGATCTCCTGCCCCGATTGCTGCTTCAGACGCTGAGCGATCCACAAGGCCATCCGCTGGCGTAGGCTCTCAGCGATCTTTTTGCTGCGCGTGTCACTGAGGATGCGGTCGATGCGCTGCCGGTATCCTGCGAGCGGCATCGGTGAAACCTCCACCATGTTTAACACACGCCATTGGTCACTGTTTGCCGTGCGTATTTCGATCCGCCTGTCGGACCATGTGGCTGTCCGTTTGGTGAACAAAGCGGCGGCGTTGTACTGCTGCCAAAGACTCCGAGGTACGCGGAATGGCAGGTTGCCAAGCGTGGAGCCAATCCATGCCAAAGGCACGAGCCATAGCAGAAACAATAGCAACAGCAGTAAAAACCGAGCCGCTCTGGTGTGAATGTCCTGCCGAATGTCTCCAATTAAGGTGGTCGTGTTCATGAGGTCACAGAAATAACTAACGATTCATTTCGTAGTCTCAAAAAAGCGGATTCTGAGTGAAGCCATACATTCAGCGCTTGTCTAAAACTCAGTCTATTGATTTCGACTTTGCTGGGCGGCGCAATTTTTGGTCCAATTGCGTCAACTCAGCGCGCTGTTCTTGGGTGAGAATTTCAGACAGTAGATCTTGGTGCCTGCCTGAAATCAACGCGTCATTCGCCATTTTTTCATAAAGACGGTTGGTATCTCCATTGCCACCCGTTTTGGTGTGTCTAGTGCGTTCAGTGGCAAGCTGATATTCCCGTTCATGAATGATTGAGACGACTTTGTCCGCGACTAACGGCGTGAGCTTCCATGACTCAAACAGCTCCTTATAATGTGGCAAGCGTCCACGAATGACACCATCCGTAAGTTTTTTTTGAATCTCTGGAGTTATCTGTCCAGCAAGCTTTGCCATCGTTTTTTCATGCTCAATAGCTTGCTGCCTAAATTGACTCTCCTTAAGCCTCAGTGCCGCAAGCTTCTCCTCAACGATTTGTCTCTTATCCGGCTGATGGTAAATCGGTTGCTGGGTCAAACTTTTTTCCGGAGATACGCCCTTCCCCCTCGGCTCTTCACCATGAAAGGCAAAGTAGAATATTATGCACAATAAAGGCAGAGCCAAAAAACAATAAGTTAACGGTTTCATAAGAGGAAGGGCGTAAGGTCACAACAACGTGATTTTGAAACTAGATTTTAGGTTTCACTACTGATTTTCTGGCGGTGCAGTCTCTGTTGGTGCAGTCTCTGTTGGTGCAGTCTCCGTTGGTGCAGTCTCCGTTGGTGTCTCTGTTGGAGTCTCTGTTGGAGTCTCTGTTGGAGTCTCTGTTGGAGTCTCCGTCGGTGTCTCTGTTGGAGTCTCCGTCGGTGTCTCCGTCGGTGTCTCCGTCGGTGTCTCCGTCGGTGTCTCCGTCGGTGTCTCCGTCGGATCGTTACAAGTGCAAGATTCGGATAGTGTATCGATTTGCGATTGTAGCGCACTTATTGTGCCTTCTTTGGAAGCTATAGTAGCGTTCGCCGCATCAATAGTGGCTTGAAGGTTTGCAGCTGATTGAGGTGGACCCCGAAATTCGGGCCAGTAGTGAAGTTATGCGATTATAGTGGTTACAGTCTTGGGGAGCACCCAAAAAGACCAAAACCTAATGAAAGCCAAACGTAAAAGACACGATGC
>JAPLUM010000137.1 GCA_026397605.1 Verrucomicrobiota bacterium
GAAATTTGCAGGAATGATGTTTTGCGCCGCAGACTCCTCGATCCTAATCAGGATGGTTCTCAGGGCATCTTTAGCGCGGGACAGCCGAGACATGACCGTGCCAATGGGAACACTGAGAGCTTCCGCGATATCACGGTATGAAAGTTCTTTGAGATAAAACAGTACCAATGGCGCTCGATAGTTGGGGTCCAATTGATCCAATGCAAGCTGAAGCGTGACACTGTCCACACGCGGCTGCGCAACCTCGTCTTCATCATTCGTGCTGCCGTGGAGATCTGGCTCAAATTCGACATGCTCATGCTTCTTGTCGCGCCGAGCGATGCTGAGATACTCGCGATAAATCGTCGTAAAGAGCCAAGTCTTGACCTTGCTGGCATCTCTTAAAGTATCGCCCTTTTTAGCCCACTGGAGAAAGGTCTGCTGCACAAGATCCTGCGCAGTGGACTCTTGCTTACACATACTCATCGCAAAGCGATAGAGCCCTGTGTAGTGCGCATCTACAATCTGTTCAAAAGTTAATGTTGGGTCACTCACGTGAAGGAATTCTAGGGTAAATTTAAAATGAATCGCAGACACGTTTCGAAGAGATTGAATCGAGAAAACTCGAAGATCCAGGCGCTGTATTCGTAAGCTAAGAAGGCGGCGATGATTCTTTATTCCAAAATAGTTCCGTTTGTCAGACCAATTACTCGAACTGGTCTTTAGCCATGATTCTATGGAAGCCTTAAATCCTTGTAAATAAAGGCATCCGAAGAGGTATGGATAAAAAAATTCAGCAATTCGGAATAAGCCTATCATTGGATTCTCCTATCAACATGCCGGCACAAATCGCCTGCTCTCACACATTCAAAATAGACTCCTATGATTCAACAATCACATCGCCTCACCCGCCTCCTAGCCACAGCTTTAATCGGCTTCGGAATCAATGCCGCCATGGTCTCACAGGCCGCAACGAAAGACTACAACCTACCAGGAAATAAAGTGGCCCTTCAAGGCTATGATCCAGTCACCTACTTCACCAAAAAGCAGGCCATTCTTGGAAGCGCCTCGTTCAAAGCGGAGCATGAAGGCGTAACTTATCATTTTTCATCTGCGGAGACGCTCAGCACTTTCCAAGCAGCTCCTGCGCAATACTTGCCGACCTATGGTGGCTGGTGTGCAACGGCGATGGCTAAGGGTGAAAAAGTCGAGATCGACCCAAAGAACTTTAAAGTCACCAATGGCCGACTCTTCCTATTCTTCAACGCTTGGTATGGCGATGCTAAAAAGACATGGCTCAAAGATGAGGCCGGCCAAGAAAAGCTGGCCGACAAGAACTGGAATAAAATCTCAGGCGAATAAACCATCCAACGCTCAACGACAATGCTTTCAAAAACACAAACACGGTTGTCCTGGGTGCTACAAATCGTAGCCGCTGTCATCATGGGCCAAACACTCTTCTTCAAGTTTACCGGTGCCCCTGAGCCCATCTATATCTTCACCACTTTGGGTGCCGAACCTTATGGCCGCTGGCTTGCAGGTATCTCAGAGCTAGTAGCCGTCGTGCTCCTTCTTTGGCCAGCCATGGCAGGTCTTGGTGGGCTTTTAGGACTCGGCGTCATGAGCGGTGCCTTACTCGCACACTTAACCACAAAACTGGGCATTGAAGTTCTTGGTGATGGAGGACTGCTTTTCTACTTGGGTGTTGTGGTTTGGGTAGCCTGTGCCATCATCGTGTGGTTGCGCCGCTATCCACTGATTGATCAGGCTAAAGCTCTGCGTCAGCGTTTTCTACCAGCCTAATTTCAATCTGTCAGCCTTTCATTCTGCATGTGTTCACTGAGTTGGTACTATCACCAAAATGAGTATGAAGTCTTCTTCAACCGTGACGAAAAAAAGACCCGGCGCAGAGCGATCCCACCTGTTCTCAGTGAAAAAAACGGCGTCCGTTATCTTTCCCCCATGGATGCGGACGCCGGTGGCACATGGCTGCTTGTGAATGATCATGGAGTCACTCTAGCGCTGCTTAACTATTGGGATGGCACGCAGCGCCCTGATGCAAAGTTCAGCCGAGGCCGACTCCTGAGTGATCAATTAGTCCATGAAACAAGTGCTGCCGCCGTCATCGATCGGTTACAGAACACCCACTTAATTGGCTATGGCTGCTTTACCTTAGCTGCCTTTGATCGTGGTCTGAGCAAAGGACCCATGGTGATCCGCTGGAATGGAGCCTGTCTCAGCACAGTGGAGCCAGATATGCCGCTTTGTTCATCATCCTATCTGCCTGATGAAGTCATCTCCTCTCGGCAACGCTATTTCCAAACACTGCCTGATCATGCTCCAGAGACTTTATGGCAGTGGCATAGTCACGAAGAATTTCCCACCGCCTATACAGTCAGGATGAATCGACCAGACGCACAAACATGGAGTATTAGCCGAGTCACCGTCACAGCCGATTCCATCCGCTGGCTGTATGTAGAAGAAATGCCAGGACTCTTGATGCCACCTCATAGGCATGAACTCACCATTCAAAAGTAATGCAGCCTTGGATCGACTCTATTACCGCCCTTCTAGATCCGGCATCCCTGATGGGTTTGTCAGCTTTTCAGGTCATGCTCATTTTGGCCCTTGGCACTTATGTGAGTGAGGATCTTGCCTGCATCACTGCGGGGTTGATGGCTGCCAACGCACAGCTTAACCTTGGGCTTGGCATTGTGGCCTGCGCTATCGGTATCTGGACCAGTGACATGCTGCTTTATGCCGTTGGACGCGGCTTCCGCTCCGGACTCCTGCATGGTTCTTGGACTGAGCGCTGGGCTTTATCCTCAAAGTTGGCAATCGGTGAAAAACTGATGGCTGAAAATAGCACGCATTTTCTCATAGCCTCACGTTTTCTTCCAGGATCAAGATTGCCTGGATACCTGGCGGCAGGTGCCTTGAGATATCCTTTCCGTAAGTTCATGTTCATCTTGGCACTTGCTGTAGCCGTTTGGACGCCCCTGCTTTGTCTGCTATCGCTTTCCTTTGGTAAACTGCTTCTCCCTTGGCTGCATGATTGGCGGGTCTGGCTGATTGTGCCAGCCGCTTGGCTTTCCCTCAGTCTTCTTGGCAAATTTGTTTCCCGACTGTTTAGCTGGAGAGGTCGCCGCCTGCTCGTCTCCCGATGGATACGACTCACCCATTGGGAGTTTTGGCCGAGTTGGGCATTTTATATGCCGGTCGCCTTTTGGATTCTTTGGCTGAGTTTGCGTCATCGTTCACTCACGCTAGTGGCCCTTTGCAATCCAGGCATACGCCTCAGTGGTCTGGCCATGGAGTCAAAGAGTGAGATCCTCGACTCGCTCGGCAAAAACAACCCCCACGCGTCTAAGATTGCCACATGGAAGGCCGTGCCTGCAAATACGCCTCACTTGCGTTTCGCAGAGCTGTCCAAGTTCATGGAGGCTGAAGGGCTAGACTATCCAATCGTCCTCAAGCCAGACGTCGGAGAGCGGGGACAAGGTGTGGCCATCATCAGGAGTGCCTCTGCCGCGCAGAGATACTTGACCGATTGCCGCGGCCTAGTCATCGCCCAGCGCTACATCGGCGGACTGGAGTTTGGTGTCTTTTACTCACGCCAACCTGGCGCAGACAAAGGACACATCATTTCACTGGCTCAAAAGCATCCCTTCAGCCTCTATGGTGACGGCGTGCACACGTTGGAAGAACTTGTGCTCGCCCATCCACGTGCGGTTGCGATGGCAGCCTACTTTGCCAAAAAGTTCGCAGCTGACTACACCGGCATCCCTGCTTTAGGCCAAGAGATCAAACTAGCCGAAATCGGCACTCATTGCCGTGGCGCCATTTTCACGGATGCCAGACATCACATCACAGAGTCTCTTCGAGCCTCCGTCGATGAACTCACCAAGCCCTTCCATGACTTTCATTATGGGCGCTATGACTTGCGGGTTCCCTGCTTGGAAGACCTCAAACAGGGGCAGAATCTGCAAGTGTTAGAGCTCAACGGCATGACCGCAGAGCCGGTGCACATTTATGATCCCAGCTACTCGATCTTCAAGGCATGGCAAGATGCCTGTAAAGGCTGGACTCAAGCCTTCACCGCCGGAGCCATCCTCAGATCGGCTGGGCATCCAGTTCCGACTCTGAAGGCCATTCTCGCTGCACTCAGAGAGCACCGAAATCATGCATGGTTTGAAGCAGACACACTGCACACACCCCAGAACAACCCAACACCACCCCAAGCCTGATCACCTTTTATGACAGAACTGATCCAAGCCAACATCCAACTGCTCGACCAAAGTCGGGACCTACTTCAGCGCCTTGATATCGAGACCTACGTGAAGACCTCTCCGGTCTTTTTAAATTCGGCTATCGGAGGTCACATGCGTCATTGCCTGGAGCATTATCAAAGCCTGATTGCTGGGCTGAACGAAGGCCGCGTCAACTATGATCACCGTGCTCGCGATCAGAAAGTGGAAACCGAGCCACAAGCAGCAGAAGCTCGAGTGAGCGAGCTCAGAAACCAACTTGCAGGCCTGGATCTAGCCAACCTTCCTGAGGACCTTTCAGTTCTCATGGATCACGGCGCGGAGTCCTCCTCGGGCGTCTGGCAAAAGTCCACCCTCGGTCGGGAACTTCAATTTTTAATCAGCCACACCATCCATCATTATGCCCTGATCGCAGGCCTCTGTCGCCTTCACGGAGTGGCCATCTGCAAAGACTTTGGAGTAGCTCCCTCGACTCTGAGGCATCGAGAGGCAATCAGACAGTGAAATGTCGTGATTCATGCTAGCGACAGATCGGTCACGATCTGGCTTGACGAATCAAACGGATACGGCTCCACTTCGGCCCCTAACGCCAACTATGAACGAAGCCTTCCCTGACATTAAGAAGATCCAATTTGAGGGTCCTAAATCTAAAAACGCCCTTTCCTTCAAGCACTACAATGCTGATGAAGTCGTGGCTGGTAAAAAAATGCGTGACCACCTCCGCTTTGGTGTGGCTTACTGGCATGCCATGCGCAACAGCCTAGCTGACCCCTTTGGTGCAGGCACCGCTGTGCGCCCTTGGGATGATGGCACCGACTCCGTAGCCAATGCTCAGCGCCGCGTCTGGGCCTGCTTTGAATTCATGGATAAGCTTGGCGTGGACTACTACTGCTTCCATGACAGAGACGTTGCCCCTGAAGGCAAAACGCTTGCCGACAGCAACAAGATGTTTGACGCCGTTGCAGATGAGCTGGAGAAAGCTCAGAATCAAATGGGCAAAAAGCTCCTCTGGGGCACTGCCTGCCTGTTTGTTCACCCACGCTACAATCAAGGTGCTTCCACCAGCCCAAACGCCAACGTTTTTGCCTACGCGGCAGCTCAGGTGAAAAAGGCTATGGACGTCACCCATCGCCTGGGCGGTGAAGGCTACACCTTCTGGGGTGGCCGTGAAGGTTACGCTTCCCTCTGGAACACTAACATGAAGCGCGAGGTCGATCACCTGGCAGCCTTCCTGCACATGGCTGTGGATTACAAAAAGAAGATCGGCTTCAAAGGCCCCTTCTACATCGAGCCAAAACCACGTGAGCCTTCCACGCATCAGTATGATAGCGATGCCGCTGCCTGCTTAAACTTCCTCCGCGAGCACGGCCTCATGGAGCACTTCAAGCTCAACCTTGAAACCAACCACGCCACCCTCGCTGGTCACAGCATGTGGCATGAGATGGAAGTCGCTGTCGCTGCCAATGCGCTGGGTTCAGTCGATGCCAACACAGGCGATGAGCTCATCGGCTGGGATACCGACCAATTCCCGACCGACATCTACCTCA
>JAPLUM010000386.1 GCA_026397605.1 Verrucomicrobiota bacterium
ATGACAGTGCCTGCCTCATTTGATGCGACTATGTGACCAGTATTTCCCCCGACGATATACGGAAGTGAAATAAATTTGAATCCAGCAGGCGCATCAAAAGTGACTTCAGCGTTATTAACTGGAAAAGAGCCCTTCTTTGTCGGGTCATTGGCGTCGTGCCAGTCTCGAGTCACCTGTAAAACCAAATTTCGGGGAAGTAACCTATCCGGGAAGGCGGGCTGTCCGTCTCCATTGCGGACCGTAAGAGTGACCTCTCTTTCTACAACCACACCTCGCCTCGTTAAGGTCGCTGAAACCTGTAATGGCTTTTTATCTAACTTCCACCGACTTGTCACATTCATGATCAACTCCTTAGCTCCCACACCCGTGTCTAATTCCTGCTTAGTGAAATCTGGTGCTTTGACAAAGAAAGAAACCATTCCCTGATCATTGGTGCTCAATGTGATTTTCTTTAGGATCCAATTCAAGTTCCCAGTATCCAATTCATTTGCAAAGGCTGTGCCCAGTAGAGCATTTGAAATATCCAAAGGAACACCCTCTCTCGGCGTATCTTTGTAAGACACTCTTATCTTGATGGGTTTTTCAAGTGCGCTTGTTCTTACAGCGGTCTGATTGCCACCGTCAATTACCTCAATGGTGAAGGTGGGGCTGCTAGTGGCTAAAAGAGGATTCGTGCCAGCGGCAATTTCTTCGGCATTTGTAAACCCATCACCATCTGAATCACGAACCCTGGCTGTTGCGGGCTCGCAGACCTGCGGGTTAGAGCCTCTTATGAACTCTTGAAGATTGGTGAGGCCGTCGTGATCGGGATCGATGGCTTTAAGGATTACTATTTGGGCTGCGGTTTGAAGGCTGCTGGTCCCGGTAAGTGGATAGTCTTTTAACAATCCGGGCACGGCGGGATCTGCTGAGGGGTCTCTTGGCAGGGCCAAGATGGCCAATTGTGCGGCTGACAGCTTGGTCCCGGGGGTATCACGGTGATAGCCAGGAATGAGGCTCAGAGGGGACTCTTCTGCATCAAGCGCAATGAGCTTCTTTAATTTGTTAGCGTCTTCCCAGGCGTCTGGCATGCGGTCACCGTCAGTATCTAAAGCAGGGATGGTTGGGGCGGTGGTTGTAGCCTTAAATAAGTAGATGGGCACTGGCCGGATCACTGAGCTGGCGGTGATGGTCAATGCCCCTTTGGCGGCGGGGGCCTTGACTCTGATTTTGGCAAGCCCATTTGCATCTGTGCGCACCTGAATAGAATTTAAATTCCAATCAACAGGACCTTCGGCTACTTGATCTAAGAGTGTCTGATTAGCTACACTTGAGGATTTGAAATTGATTAAAATTTTTGGTTGCGGGATGCCTTTGTACAGAGCTCTAAGGACAATTGGTTCAGGTAATTCTTTGTGAATCAGCACTCCAGCTCCCGTCTGATTATGACCACTGACGATCTCTAGCAAGAATGGAGGAAATTTGGATGCGTTGAGTGAAGATGTGCCTGCTGCAACTTCTTGAGCATCTGTGAAGCCATCTCCATCACTATCTCTACTAGCCGTTTCATGGTAGTCAGCGATGGTCGGATTCAATCTCCTTGCATGTTCGTCGACATTAGCCAAGCCATCATGATCCTGATCGATTTCATTGAGGATTTGCCAAGTCTGGTGGGCGATAAAGTCTATTTCCCAGGTGTCGCGTGTTTTATTCCAATCTAGCAACTTGCTAGCTAGAGTTGGCTTTGCGGTTAAGGCTTTGGGTGCAGGCGGTGATGCAATGTCATACTCAACGATCAACAAGGGGTTTTCTGTTGAGCGCTTTTCAATGACTTTGACCTTAATGGCTGCAATGATGCGCGGACCGGCGACTGGATCAGTTATCTGTACTTTCTCGAAAGGTGCCAAGGGTAAAGCGCGCAGCCGGTCGGAGACAGCCAAGCTTGCCTGATCGAGTGAGGCATCTCCGCGGTCACGCCAATCCAGACGATAGGCTGCCTCCCAGATGTTTGGCATGCCATCAAGATCGGCATCTGAAATGTTGGTGTTTTGGCTCAGGTGTCGAAGGCCAGATAGGCTTGTGGGTGGTAGAGCCGCAATGGGGGTATTGGCTGTTGGCAAGGCAATACCTTTAGAGACCAGCCAGTCTAGGTAGCCAGATGGCAGGTGATCGTGGCCGAGGTTGTCTCCAGGAATAGTCGGTGTCGTGGGCAGCTTCCAGAGGTGTTTCACCACAAAAAACGCTGGTAGAACGATTCCTGTTGCTGCTGTCTTGGCTGGTGTCTCACGGCAAGCTTTACGCAAAAGACCATCATTCATCCAAGCTTTATAGTTTGGACTGCTCTCTCGGTCTGCCCATTTAGTAGCCGCTGTTATGGTTACAGGCGGCACGGTACGAGCTTTCAAATTGTAGGTTGCTGCAGCCGTGCCCAGATTTGGCCCCGTGGCTTCCATGAAAGGGTTAGTGGCAACGGCGGCTGGGTCTTTCACCGTCCGACTTCCCCATGTGCAGAGAAGTTCTTCAATGGTCAAGAGTCCGTCACCATCTGGGTCTGCAAAGGCATCTGCCATACGGTATTTATTCGATTGGGCACCTCCGTATTTTTTAGCCCAATCATCTTCGATGGTGTTGATTATGCCATCACCGTCAATGTCGGTAGTGCTGACGTTTGCACGCAAATCTCGACCTTGTAAATATTGGGCTAGGTTATTGACACCGTCACCGTCCAGATCACCGTTTGGGGTGATGAAATCCCACTGGACAGTGGACCATGGGGTCTGGCTGGTAGAGGTCACAAAAGGTGCATACATTTGCTCCACCAAGTCGGGAATACCATCCGAGTCTGTATCGAAGAGATTGGCTGAAAAATAGACCTTGTGAGTGACCCATAATTTTGTCTGAACAATACTGTTGAGGATGAGATGAAAGGTGGGCTGCTCTGGATCATTACTAGTGATCTGAAGACCCGCTGTTCGACTTTGTGTAGTCGGTATCGGCGCTTTAAAGGTGATGGTGAAGCTCGTCTTAGAGCCTGGAGGCAGACTGGTAACGGCCAAAGAACTCAGCGTGAACTCAGCGGGTGATGCCCCGCTCTTGCTGAGTGCTAAGCCCGTTAAATCTGATGTTCCTGAATTATAAATCGTGATGGTTTTGATCAAGTCACTTTTGATGGCAGTGGTCTGCCCACTGGCACTGGGGAAGTTGATCGTGGCTCCATGATCGATGTAATTTCCCGAACTCACTACGGTTCCAAGTGATTCCTCCACAATAATTTTAGGTGTGTTGGGTTCTGCTGGAATAACCACTTCTTCAACAGTGGGAGCATCCTCCGGCTGCTCTTCCTCCGGTGTCTCCTCGGGCGGTCCGAACTCAAGCATGGTGGGCACCAAAGGGTCCGTGCCGTAGGCTTGCTGCTCCTCGTTGTCGGTGAGGCCATCACTATCCGTATCTACATTGCTAGGGCTAGTGCCTGTGAACAGTTCAATTCCATCAGGGCTGCCATCGCTGTCGGTATCGGCGTTGTTTGGATTGGTGCCGCTAATGATTTCTTCGCTGTTATTGATTCCGTCATTGTCTGAATCTAAAGGGTAAGGATCAGAATTATCGGGCAAGCCGTCGCTGTCGGTATCTAAGGGAACATCTAGCTCATCATTGCTGCCGTTGTTGTTGTGATCATTCCAGCGCTGGGCATCATCTGGGTGGGTGTCTAGCTCGTCGGCGTAACCATCCACATCGGTATCGGCGATGGTGATTTCATCCTCGTCATTTTGGCCATTGCCGTTTTGATCATTCCAGAGATTGGCATCATTGGGATGGCTATCCGAGGCGTTGGCACGACCGTCGCCATCGTTGTCGATGAATTGGTCCTCGTTGCTGTCGTTGTAGCCGTTGCGGTTGGCATCTTCCCAGAGATTCGAGTCGCTAGGATCGGTGTCCGAGCTGTCTGGAGAGCCATCGCCATCACTGTCTGGCGGTGGCGTTTCATCTCCATCATTGGTGCCGTTGCGGTTCCAGTCACTCCAGAGGCTGCTGTTATCAGGATCGCTGTCGGAGTCGTCAGTGACGCCATCACTGTCACGGTCCGAGGGGGGAGGAGTGGTTGTTTCCTGGCTGTCACCTGTTGCCGCATCTAAAAAAGACACCGTAGCGAGGTAGTTTTAGGCGAAATTAAGTGGGCACCGTAGCGTCTTGTTTGGGTGTGGTTTTATGGGTGGTTTGAGGGTAAGATGTCTGGTCGAGTTTCCGATTTTGAGCAGTCACCGGAGCGGAGCGTAGGTGGCTGCTCAAAATCGCCGCCGCCGCCCCCTCCAGATCCGTTTCGCCTTCACTTTCGGCGAGGTTGAGTGCTGCGTCGAGCCTCCAGATCATTTTTAAACGCTTCTCAATCCATGCCTTCAATTCAAAAGGATCATGCTGCGCTTTCCATGCCCGCAGTGACTCCGCAGTGGTCTTGTCTCCTACCTCATCGCAGTAGTCGATAAGGCGATCACATGGCGTCTTGGGCACCTTCTCATGCTTACGCACCGTCTTGCTCCCCTCCCTCCGCTTCTCGATTTGCTTGAAGGTTGTCGTGAAGCAGTTGCGCCACACACTCCATGCTTCAGATAGCTCATCAATCGGCTTTACGAGAAGGTCATGACCGAGTCTATCATGCCCCAACAACTGTCGCACATGGCTTGAGTTTTTTTGCTCCACATGCGCTTGATCGTTCTTTTGATAGGGACGTGATCGTGTCATCTCCACTGGCTTTTCACGGCCCGTGAAGTGACGATGAAGATGATAGTTGAGGAACTCCCCTCCGTTGTCAGTATCGACCCCGAGCATGGCAAAGGGCAGGCTGCCTTCGATCCCCTCAAAAGCCGTGCAAACGCTGTGCTGGCCTCGATTCCACGAGCTTCGCACCTCCGTCCAGCCGCTATATATATCAGTCGCAGTTAGGCTCCAAAGAAAGCTCCCACCCATATCGCCTCCGCAGTGCGCGACGGTGTCAGCCTCAATCCAGCCAGGCTCTCGTGCGTCCCAGCATTGCGCTCGAATTGGCACGAGCGCTTTGATCGCTGCATTGGTTTTAGGCGTGCGCCGATTGATCTTTCTGCCACCGATCTTTTTTGCTCCGAGAACACGATCAATCTGGGAAGCACTGATGGAGAGAACCGCGTTACGCATCGCTCCAGAAAGTATCCCCTGACGCTTCTCATAAAATGGCAACCAGTCTTTGAGCATCGGCACGAGACGCTTCCCACAAGGTTGTTCAGAGTGCTTCCAAATTTCGAAAATGACGCTGACGACTTCTGTATCATAGATCTTTGGTCGCCCTCCACGATTAAACTGCGCTGTGTTCTTCTGGCCAGGATCACGAAGTTTGGAAAGCAGTTTGCTAGCATATTTACGCTCATGCTTCGTGACGCGACAAAACTCATCGAGAAGCTTGCCCTTAGCCTGCTTACCAGAGTAGCGCCGATAGCGGCAGCGCATGGTTTCGAGGTATTCGTTGCGGGTTTTTCGGCTCATGGATAATGCCATGCGCCACGGTGTCCTCAGTTATGAGGCAATGGGCCTCAAATGCCTTTTTACCAAATTCCGTTTCGGTGTCTTTATTTATGCGGCAACGCGCCGCCTCCATCGGAAGCATCAGAATGATTGCGTGGAGCGAAGATTGCGAGAATGATCAGAACGATGAACAAACGAAAACTGGCCCGGAATCTCGTGATGCTAACCGCCATTCTGGCAGCTCTTTTGATTGGCCTAATCTGGACCCTCCATTATTCGGGACTGATTGGCGCACTCAAAATTCCAACCAATTCCATGTTGCCACTTTTTAGGTCCGGCGATCTCATTTACATTGAAGCTGTTACGCCGCACTCAAGGGCGATCCAACGAGGGGATGTCCGTACATTTACGACAAAAGACATCAAGGGCATTCGTTCAGCAGAACCTCAAATTTACATCAAACGCGTCGTTGGCCTTCCCGGCGATGAACTTGTCATTCGGGATCAAAAACTATGGATCAACAACAAAGCTCAAAGCGATTTCTTTGAATCCCCTGTTAAGGAGTACATCGACACTGGTCTTATAACCGAATACTCTTTGATTGAGCCTTACAAAGTGCCAGCAGATCAATTTTTTGTGATCGGTGATAATACACGAAACAGTTCAGATTCACGTATCTGGGGACCTGTGCCGAAAGAGAATTTCCAACACCTCTATTGGCGGCATTATTATCGCAGTTTAGAAGCGGAGCCAAAACCATGAGTTCTCTTAGAGCACCCTGGAAAGTGTTGATCACAGTTACAGAAATCAGCTTCCGCGATTTAGCGACGGCTGGCTTTAGCCCTGGCGACTAGGCCCTGAACATGAACTCCCGTTAAAGTTCAGCTGACTCGATCACTTCAGAAGCCCACTATCTGCCAGCCACTCCCTGAAGCGTTCAGGCCAGCGGCCAGCGGCAGTGTCGACACCTGGTTTATAGCCGAAGCCGTGTCCGGCATTGCTGTAAATGTGCAGCTCAGCCTTCACTCCTGCGGCTTTGTATTTCAGGTAGAGGCTGGCCATGCCCTCGGAGATGTCGGGGCGATCTCCATAACCACAGGCGATGAATAGAGGCGGCATGCCCTTCTCAGCTGAAAAAAGATGGGATGTGCCCGGATAGATCAGCGCTTGGAAGTCAGGCCGTGAACTCTGGCGCTCGATTGCATCAGCGGCGTCTGCCTTACCCGCATCACTCTGCATGGCGGCAAAGGCAGCCAGCTCGCCACCGGCAGAGAAACCCATGATACCAATACGGTCAGGCTTAATGCCCCACTCCCCCGCCCTGCTGCGCACCAGACGGATAGCTCGGCGCGTGTCGGCCATCGCATGATCCTGAATCGTGTAAGTGGAGCCCTTTTCACGGGCTAAGCGATATTTCAGCACAAACGCAGCGATACCGTGATCGCGGAACCACTCGGCCAAAGCATAACCTTCATGCCCCAAACAGAGCTTCGAGTGTCCACCACCCGGTGCGATGATCACGGCTGTACCAGTCGCATCCTTCGTCGGAAGGTAAGGCGTGATCGAGGGATTATGCACATTGCCCACATTGCTACCCTCCAGCTTTTCAGACTCGCCTTTACGGGCCTCTGAACCAGGCGCGCCAGCCTCCCAAAGCAGAATGGGAGCGGGCGTCTCACCCGATTGAGCAGCGGCAGCGATGAGAGTGAAAAGACAAAACAAACGTGAAGTGGAAGAAATCATGGGAAACAGCAAACGGCAGCCGGAGCCCTATTTCATCACAAGATCTACTCAGCGATAGCTCCCGTAGAGTGATGCAGGGCTTTCTAGTCTGCAAGGGAGCCCACAGGCTAAGTGGACTTCATTCCCACCGAAAGCCTCCTAGGCGGTTGAGTATTCAGGGAATGCAGGTTGGAAATCCCGCAACACTCTCTGCAACATCCGCAAATTCATCACAAAGACTGTTTTAACCGAACATTTTCTCGACAGTGTGGCCTGTAGCGGCGTTCTTCTAGACCACCATGAAGTTCCTGCTCTGCGCCGCTCTAAGCTTTTCTACCCTCAATCTATCCTATGCTCAATGGCCCCAAGATGCCAGTGATCTGAAAGCCGACCCTAAAGCCAACTACGGCACTCTGGCCAATGGGCTGAAGTATGTGATCCTGCCAAATGATGAACCGCCAGGGCGCGCCAGCATCCGCATTTATATGGATGTGGGATCGCTGATGGAAGAGGATGATCAGCAGGGCATGGCCCATTATCTAGAGCACATGGCCTTCAACGGTAGCCGCCACTTCCCTGGTGGGGAGATGGTGGAGTACTTCCAGCGCCTGGGCATGGGCTTCGGTGCCGATACAAATGCGCACACCTCCTTTAAAGAGACGGTTTACATGCTGGAATTGCCGAAGGTTGAGGCCAAGCTGATCGCTGAAGGATTGCAGCTCTTCCGCGATAATTTGGACGGCATGACTCTGGGAGAAAAAGAGATCGATAAAGAACGCGGCATCATCCTCAGTGAAAAGCTCAGCCGTGACAGCATCGAGTACCGCACCCAGATCGCCGGCTACGAGTTTGCCATGCCCGACTCACTGCTGCCAAAGCGTCTGCCAATCGGCATCGAGAAAACGATCAAGACCATGCAGCGCCAGCGTTTCGTGGACTTCTACAGCAAATGGTATTCCCCTAAACGCGCCACCATCGTCGCTGTCGGTGACTTTAAAGATGTGGCTGCCGTGAAAGCTGAGATTGAAAAGAATTTCGCCGATGCCAAAGGACCTGCCACAGAGGCCGCGGACCCAAGCTTTGGTAAAATCACCACAGGCCGTGGCATCATCGCCAAACTCCACACGGAGACCGAAGCCAAGGCCGTGGATCTATCGGTAGAACTGCTCAGTCCAGCTGAGAACAAGCCAGACACAGCCGAGAATCGCCGTGAAAAAATGGTGCGTGATCTCGCCGACTCCATGGTGAACCTGCGCCTCTCTGAGTTGGCTAAAACGGAGAACACACCGATCCTTGGCAGTGAAGCCTACAGCTACGAGTATCTGGAGTTTGTACAAGTCACGGGCATCATGGCCCAATGCGCGCCAGACCAGTGGCAGCGCGCTTTAGCCCTCATGGAAACGGAGATCCGCCGCGCCGTGGAGCATGGTTTCACGGAGGCCGAGTTCGAAGAGGCCAAGGCCTCTTTCCTGAAATCCGTCGAGCTGCGTGCCGCCCAGGCAGATACACGGAAATCACGTGATCTCGCCAGTGGACTGGTCAGCATTTTGGCCGCTAAAAAAGTCATCACGCATCCCAGTGACGACCTCGTGCGGGTGAAAGCCGCCCTTGCCAATCTGAAAATGGAAGAGTGCCATCAGGCCTTTGTCGAATCCTGGAAGGGCCAAGACATCCAGATCTTTGTCGGTGGTAATTTGAAGCTTGAAGGCGACTCCTCAGCCAAGATCATCTCCACCTATCGGGACAGCCAAAAGCTGCCGGTGGCCGCACCTGCCAAAAAGGAAACCGCAGCTTTTGCCTATGCTAAAATCGGCGAGGCTGGCACCGTCACCTCCCAAACGGAAGTCAAAGAACTGGAGATCACTCAGGCCGTGCTTTCCAATAACGTGCGGGTGAACATCAAACCAACCCCATTTGAAAAGGGCACCGTGCGTGTCGGCATCAGCTTCGGCGGTGGTAAGCTGGTGGCTCCGCTGGATCAGCTAGGACTCACACCCTTTGCCCAGAGCACCTTCATCCTTGGCGGCCTGAAAGCACACAGTGCCGATGATCTACGCCAGCTCTTCGCCAGCAAAACCATCGGTATGGACTTCACCGTCGGTGACGAAGGCTTCATGCTCAGTGGCCGCACCACACCCGCCGATCTGGAGGCGCAACTGCAACTACTCACGGCCTTCATGGTGGCCCCAGGCTATCGCGAAGAAGCCGAGCGCCAGTTCCGCAAAAATCTGGAGCCCATGTATGTGGACTTGGCTCACACGGCCGATGGCATCATGATGAATAAAGTCGTCAGCTACATCCACAGCGCCGACCCGCGCTTTGGTTTCCCAGCCATTGAGGAGATGCAAAAGCGCAGCCTGACCGAGCTAGAAGCCTGGCTCAAAGGCCCACTCGCCACTGACTACGTGGAAGTCTCCATTGTCGGTGACGTCGAGGTGAAAGCGGCTCTAGAAGCCATCCTCAAAACTGTCGGTGCCCTGCCGAAGCGCGACGCTGAAAAACCTGCCTATGCCAAAGAACGCATCGTGCCTTTCCCAAAAGGCCCCAGCACCCAGGACATGCCCTTTGAAACCGAGATCCCCAAAGCCATCTATGATCGAGTGCAAGCCTGAACAAGCTGAACCGCTCACTGCATTGGTCACCAAGATTGCCGCAGAACTTGCGGCAGGACCGATCACCGCGGATGAATTCGAGCGTGCGAAAAAACCCATCCTCACTCAGATCGAGCAGATGCGCCGGGACAATCGCTACTGGGCGCAGAACGTCGTGCGCAATTGCCAGGAGCACCCTGAGCGCATCCAGTGGTCCAAGGACTTAGTTAGCGACTTTGCAGGTGTCACCCTGGAGGAAGCCCAAGCTCTGGCCAAAGAATTCCTCACGAAAGACCGTGCAGTGGCCGTGAAAGTGCTTCCGATCTCCAAAAAGTAAATGATCTGCAGATCTATAAAGCGAGTTGCAGTCCAGACGCTCGCTTGAAGCTAAGCGATTTTTTATCCCAAAAGACGACTTCAAACGTACGGTTGGAAACATTTTATTTTGCCTACACACCTATCATCTTTAAAAGGCGCCATCTGGGGCCAATTCGTGGGTGATGCTGCTGGGCTTGGCTCACACTGGATCTATGATCTCGATGAGCTAAAGGAAAAATTTCCAGATGGCATCCAAGGTTTTGAGACACCCCAGAAAGGGCATTACCATGAAGGCAAGCAATCTGGGGATCAGACCCATTATGGGGACACGGCCTTGCTTTTGATCGAGTCGCTAGCTGCCTGCGGAGAGTTTCGTGAAAATGATTTTGGGCTTCGCTTTGAAGGTCATTTCAGCAGTCCTGCCTGCAAAAGCTACAAAGACCACGCCACTCGCGAGACCTTGGCTAACCTTGCCGAAAAACCAGGCAACTACCAGAATGGCGCTGACGATAACCAAATGGCCACCATCACACGCCTGGCACCTGTGGTCATCTGCTACCATCAGAACCCAGAGGGCGAGCGGTTAGATGCCATCCGCCGCCTGACCCGCGTCACTCAAAATCACGGCACCGCTGAAGCCTGCTGCCTGGCCAGCGCCGTGCTCCTGCAACATCTGCTGAATGGCACGCCTTTTCGTGAGGCCTTTGAGACCACACGCAAATCTGCTGAAGTCAGCTGTGATGGTTCCGACTACTTTGAATTTGCCCACATGCTCCGGGAGATGGACGTGATCACCGCCACGGGCCGCTTCGGACAGAGCTGTCCCCTGCCCCAGAGTTTTCCTGCTGCGCTGCACGCGGCATGGTCATATCACGACGACTTTTCCACCGCAATCCTCAGCACCTTGCGAGCTGGCGGAGACAATGCAGGCCGTGCCGCCATGGTCGGAGCCTGGCTCGGTGCCAGCCTCGGCATGGAGGGCATCCCTGAAGAGTGGCGAACAAAGCTGCGCAACCACGATAGAATCGAAGCCGCCATCAAACAATGGTTTGAGAAATTGATTGAGTGAAGAGTTCTTGGTTGTTGGTTCTCGACTATCGGCCTTCGGTTTTCAATGTTCGCAGGACGAACAGGATCTTTTCAGGCCTGTAAATCCTGTCTTCTTGTTAAAGCTGTAACGTCTGGTGCCCTATTTTTTGGTGCCTAGCCCTGCACCAAAGCGACTTGATCCCAAAACCCTGATTGACGCTGCCACACCCGCAAGCCAATCTCACGGCCCTATGCGCTTTGCTATTTGTAACGAGACCTACCCGACTGACTGGCCCTTTGAAAAAGTCTGTGAAGACGCCGCCGCCTCTGGCTATCAAGCCTTGGAACTGGCTCCCTTCACGCTGAAAGAAGATCCACGCGACCTCACCGAAGCTGACGCCCTGCGCCTGAGCCACATCGCCTCTTCTTTTGGCCTGGAGATCCTGGGCCTGCACTGGCTGCTCACCAAGCCGACCTGGTTTCACATCACCACACCAGACGACCTCCAACG
>JAPLUM010000746.1 GCA_026397605.1 Verrucomicrobiota bacterium
CTTCCTGAGACTGCGTGGTTCTGAGCAACAGTCGCCACTTTCAGCCGTGGCTATCGGCACCGCGCTTCCCGAATCTTTACGCGGTGCACCTGCGGTGAGTGTCTTGGAGAAGCTGGATGATATCGCCATCAAACCCGCCAAAGGTGCGGACTCGGCAGGCGTCGTGAATGCCCTGCGTGCCATGTATGGGGCCGATGTGACGCTGCTCGGAGAGCGTGGGGTGGAGACGCTGGATCTGTTTCAGCGCGTGGCGGCTCTCCAGGGCACAGCCTATCAGGTGGAAAATGCCGCTGAATATCCGAAAGACAGTTTTGGCAGTGGCTTGCGAGAGATCGCAAGGCTCGTGAAGGCACGCTTAGGATTGCAGGTAGCCTGCATTGATCTGGGTGGCTGGGATACCCATTTTTTCCAAGGGAACGCCACCGGACAACAAGCAGAAAAGATCAAAACGCTGGCAGATGGATTGGCTGCTTTGGAGAAGGATTTAAAAGCGCATCACGCGAACTACACCATCATGATCGCCACCGAGTTTGGCCGTCGTGTCTATGAGAATGCCAGCCTGGGCACCGACCACGGTCGCGGCTTTGCCCTCATGGCACTGGGGGATCGCGTGAAGGGTGGTCAAGTTCTCGGCTCATGGCCCATCAAAGCCGATGATGACGGGAACGTGAACACGCCTGGCCCTGGTGGCCTGCATTTAGAGACGGATTACCGACAGGTCTTCGCAGAAGTTTTGCGTGGCAGCCTAGGACTGAGCTCTGCGGAGTCCGCTAAGCTCTTTCCTGGTATGATCATGAAGCCCGTGGGCCTCATGTAAGGTTCTCTACTTTCCGATTAGCGCGCAGATTTCAAAGCCTCACTCAGAGGTACAGCCTCACCCTTGGGTGTCTCGGGTTCAAATTCACCGCGTGCAGCGCGCTGGGCTGCGGCCGCTTCGTCTTTGAGCTTCTTCTCACGGGCTTTCTTGGCTTCGCGATAGTTATCCTTCAGTTCAGCCTTGGTGCTCGGAATCATGTCGATGCTTTCGGCCGAGGATTGGGATTCATTGATGTGCAAAATTTCACCCTGTCTCATACGGGTGACCAGTTCGAGTGCATTGGCACCTTTGAAATCCAGCTTCACCGCCACTCCATTGGTGCCATCTTTGGCAGCGAAAGGATGAAACGCTACGACGCTATTCGTGGTGAATTCAGGAATCACCTTGAACACCTTATTCTCGCCCTCGACAGGACGCCTAAAAATACTCTTCGGAGAATCCATTTCATTGCCTTCAGAAAAGACCGTGATAACGACCTTGGGGTCGCCTTTGAAGGTTTCACAGGCAGGCAGGAGGCCAAGGAGAAGCAGGAGTAGGGCGGTGCGCATGGGGGGATTAATGAATCAAATCAGATTTCTGCTGGGAATGCAAGGTCTGTATGGCAGACGTAATGGGCTTTCTCGTGAGGCTACCTAGAGGGGGTCGAAGCCTGACTTGCACTTGATGGTCGGGCGTGTTTGAATAGTTGCATGACAAAAGCTCACGAAGAAATCATCACCTTCATCGCCTCTGGCACCACCAGTCAGAGCATTTTGGCTTTTGCCCCGTCCCCTGAGGCCAAAGCTCGGGTGGATGGATTGATTCAGAAAAAAAGGCCGATAGCCTTTCTCCCGATGAAGCCAGCGAGCTGGAGGACTACCTTGAGCTCGAACATTTGATGCGCATGACGAAAGCTAAGGCTAGAACACTACAGCGCAGTGAGTGAGACCTATTGAAGTTCCGATGGTCCAAGGATCAAGGGGCTCACGGCTGTTGGTTTAGCAACCGCTCGACTGTTCGGATTCAATCACCCTCGGCGAATCGAAGAGCGGCGCGCGATGATGTCCCTACATTGATAAGGTGTGGCTTGAGCCTGAATCCAACAAAAAGCCGCCGTGGCATGACCACGGCGGCTTCAGATTGAGAGATTAGCAGAATTACTTTGTGCCCTTGGCCTTGAGGTCGTTGTACATCTGGAAGCCCTGTTCTGGAGTCAGGCCTTCATGCACCACGCCACGGACGGCCTGCATCATGCTGATCGGTGCGTCGCTTTGGAAGATGTTACGTCCCATGTCCACGCCGTTGGCACCTTGTTGGATGGCGTTGTAGCACATGCTCAGTGCCTCAAGTTCTGGCAGCTTTTTGCCGCCGGCAATCACGATTGGCACTGGGCAGCAAGAGGTCACGGTCTCAAATTCAGTGTCGGTGTAATAGCACTTCACCACGTTTGCTCCGAGCTCTGCCATGATGCGAGTCGCCAAGCGGAAATACTGTGGCGTGCGGGCCATGGCACGACCGACAGCGGTCACGCCCATGACGGCGATGCCATAGCGGCTAGCGGCATCAACAAGGTCGGTCAGGTTTTTGAGGGACTGACGCTCATAGGCGCTGCCGATGAAGACCTGCACAGCCAGCACACTGGCGTTCAAGCGGATGGCTTCTTCGATGTTCAGCGCGGTGCTTTCATTGGAAAGAGGCTCAAAGCCTGGGCGGCCAAACTTGGCTTTTTTACCGTCGATTTCGCCTTCCCATTCTTCAAACTGGCTGACCATGGAGGTGCCGCCGCTAGCACGGAGCGCGATGGCTTTGGTCGTGGAAGCTGGGATCACGCTGCGCTGAATGCCACGGGTGAGCATGAGGCAGTCAGCATAAGGCTCAAGAGGCAGGATGGTCTGGTCCACGCGCTCCAGGCCGGTTGTTGGACCTTGGAAATAACCGTGGTCAAAGGCCAGCATCACTGTACGACCGTCTTTCGGATTAAAGACCTTGCTGAGGCGGTTTTTGAGACCCCAGTCATACTGATGGCAGCCTTTCAGGAAGAAGCCAGGGGCGGCCTGCGGCACGTCGGCGAAGTATTCTTTGTCTTTTTTGTCAGCAGCGCTGGTGGAGATGTCGGCCATAAGAAGGATAGATTAAGTTTGGGGCGTGGATTGTGAGCCTGAATCGGCGGTGTGCAAGTTTTGATGCAGTCCATAGAATTTCTGAAAGGGGGCTCTTGGCTAAAGGGTATATGTTTGACTCATTGCTCCTTCTGTGGAGCATTCGCGTATCTTCTCATGAAAAAATACAACGTCGGCATCATCGGATATGGTTGGGCAGCGACTGCTCACATCGAAGCAATCAATAAGACCAAGCAAGCGCAGGTCACGGCGATCTATTCCTCTCGTCCGCTGGATGAGGCCGAGCTGAGCGCGAAACATGGCGGGAAGATCAAGGCTTATCAGGACATCGACGCGATGCTGGCTGATCCAGACATTCATGTGGTCGATATCACGAGCTACCCGAGCCAGCATCGCAATCAGGCCATCGCGGCGGCGAATGCGAAGAAGCACATCATTTTAGAGAAACCGATGGCGAACTCGCTGCAAGAGGTGCGGGAGATCGTAGCGGCTGCGAAGTCGAATGGCGTGAAAGGCTGCGTATGCTTCGAGTGCCGGTTCTCGGGTCAATTCCAGTCAACGAAGGCAATCATTGATGAAGGACTGCTTGGCGAGATCCATTACGGTGAGGTGGACTACTACCACGGCATCGGCCCTTGGTACGGGCAGTTCCGCTGGAATGTCGGTAAAAAAGACGGCGGTAGCGCACTGCTGACTGCTGGTTGCCATGCTTTAGATGCACTGCTCATGGTCATGCCAGGTGAAGTGGAGAGCGTGACTAGCTTCAGCACAAAGTCGAAGAGCGAGATCTTTGCTCCCTATGAATATGACACGACAAGCGTGACGCTGGTGAAGTTTAAAAATGGTGCTGTGGGTAAAACAGCAGCCGTGGTGGACTGCCTTCAGCCCTATTACTTCCACACGCATCTGGTGGGCAGTGAGGGCAGCCTTTTGGATAACAAGCTGCATTCCAATAAACTGAAGAGCGATAAAAAGGAGTGGGGCCAGCTTTCCATGAAAATGCTGGATTCAGGCGATGTGAGCGATGACCCCTACGAGACCCAGTTCCAGGCTTTCTTTGATGCGCTGGATGAGGGGAAAGACATGCCGCTCACCAGTTTCCCAGAATCTCTGCGCAGCTTTGAGGTCATCTTTGCCTCAGACAAGAGCGCAGAGCAGGGCGGCAAACCTGTGGCAATCAGTGATCTGGGCTAAGCGACCGAGTCCTTAACTCTTAAAAATCACAAACTTCCGGCAAAGGAAGTTCACCATCACCGAAGTGACGATAAACCCGAGCTGAGCGATCAGTGAGGGTAGGTGGAAGCTGGAGGCTAACCAATGCGCCACAAAGCCACCCGGGAAAAAGCCGATAGCACTGGCGATCCAGAACATGGCCAGCTCTGTCATTTTGCTGTGACGTCCCGGAGTGAAGACAAAGAGGATGTTTAGCCAGTAGGCAACCAAGGTGCCAAAGGGCCAGGCGAGGGCGTTATTGATGACAAGATTCTTTGCTCGCAGGGCTTCATCCAGCACTTGCCCGTCCACCAGCATCCCTTGGACAGCAGGAAAAAGGGTCAACGAGAGGATGGTGAGGATACCATTGTGCGTGATGGCAGCCACCACGCCACAGCAGCCATATTTGATGAATTGCAGCAAAGGATGTGCATCCCGACTGATCAGCGCACGCCAGATCGTGGGTAGATCATTTTGTCGGACGAACTGCCAACCGGCGGAAAGGAGATTCAACATGCCTGCCATTTGCCATATTCATCGTCAAGCGCAAGGCCGTTCATAAGGGCGGGGAATGCCTGGCTTGCCGCAACTTTGACGAAAAACGAAAAAAAGATGCCGGAAACAGCAAATTATGATAATTTTATTCTAATTCCTTTCGAGTTGGACCGTTTTCCAGTCGGAGTTACTCTCTCAGCATCCCCTCATCTACCCATGAAAACCACCCAAACACTGCTCGCTGGCCTTTTTGCCGCTGGTCTCTGTGCAAGTTCTGCGCTCGCAGAAACTCGCACTTGGACTGACGTCGCTGGCCGCCAAGTAAACGCCTCCTTTGTGAAAATCGAAGGAGCAGACATCGTCCTGCAAACCGCAGACGGAGCCATGCATCAGTTCGCGCTCAGCCGTCTTTCCCCTGAAGATCAGGCGATTGCAAAGGCTGCCAAGCCTGACGCAGCCGTGGCTGCTGAAGCTGCACCTTCCTTTTTGGCCAATGCAACTGTGGCCCAAGCTGCTGCAAAGGTGGATAGCCTCGTCGTTAAAGGCTTGGTGAAAGCCAATCCTGAGCGCGCCACTGCTGGTAAAGCACCGATCACAGGCTGGAATCCTCCCGCTAATGACGAACAGTTCGTGCGCCGTGTGTATCTGGATATCGCCGGTCGTATCCCGAACTACGAAGAGGCACATAGCTTCATCAAGAGCAGCGACAAAGCCAAGCGTTCGATGCTTATTGACATGTTGCTGGACTCAGAGGGTTATAAAACCACTCTCTATAACTATTTTGCCGAGATGCTTCGTGTGAAGAATGAGTTCGAAGCAGACAACGTTCGCGGCACGCCCTACATCGGCTGGCTGAAAGAGCAGATTGCCAAGAACCGCCCATGGAATGAGATGGTCTATGACATGGTAACAGCCACGGGTAAAATGTGGGATAAAAAACCAGACGGCACCTACAATGGCGCGGCTGGCTACCTCCTCCGTGACTCCGGTATGCCACTGGATAACTTGGCCAACACACTGACCGTGTTCTTGGGCACAGACGTTGCTTGTGCGCAATGTCACGACCACCCGTTTGCAGACTGGACCCAGAAACAGTTCTTTGAAATGGCTGCCTTCTTTGGAGCCACCACCACCCGCCTTAATGGTAAAGATATGGGTGGCACTGACCCAATGGCACGCCTCATGGCAGGTATCGAGCCGATGGTCGAGAAAGCCGGCAAAGACATCAAGCTTCTGCGTAATGGCATCCAAAATTACATCCGTGCCAATCAGAACGCTGTTAAAGATCGCGACATGAACGGCATGAAGTTGCCACATGATTACAAATACAAAGATGGTAAACCAGGTGATGCTGTCGAACCAAAATTCGTCATGTGGAGTCCTGAAGACAAAGGCAATCCAGCTTACAAGCAGAGCAAGAAAGACGAAGAAAAGCTGCGTGTTTCCTTTGCCAACTGGATGACTCATCCTCAAAATCCACGCTTCGCCATGACCATCGCCAACCGCATGTGGAAGCGTGCTTTTGGCGCTGCCGTTGCTGAGCCTGTCACTAACATTGACGATCCAGCCCAATCCGTGAACCCTGAGTTACTCAAGCACCTTGCTTCAGAAATGGTCCGCGTGAAGTTCGACCTGAAGCAGTTCATGCGTATCGTTTATAACACCCGCGCTTATCAGTCCGAAGCTACCACGGAAAACATCGTTATGGGTGAGAAATACTACTTCCAAGGCCCCATGCTCCGCCGCATGTCTGCTGAGCAGGCCTGGGACAGCTACATGACCCTCGTACTCGGCAAGCCCGATAGCTACAAGGCACCTCTCCAGGATCTGTATGCCAAGTCCATCGACCTGAATCTTGAAACGGTCGATCCACAGACGGTGCTCATCAAGTATGACGCTTATCGCAAGATCCAGCAAAAAGAACGCGCTCTCATGGGCGGTGGTCTTGAGATGGCTGGTGAAGATATGATGATGGAAGGTAAGGCCTCCAAATCGACCAAGAAGCCGGATGCAACTGCCATGAATGATGGTCCTGATAAGGTCCTCAGTTATGAGGGCATGAGCCTCATGCGCGCTTCTGAAATCGTTCAGCCAGCCCCTGGTGGACACTTCCTCACCGACTTCGGTCAGTCCCCACGCATGCTCATTGATGGCAGCACCAAGATCGGCAACGTGCCCCAAGTGCTCACCATCATGAATGGCAAGGCGCAGAAGATGCTCACAAGCCCAGATTCACTCATCTTCCGTAACATGGAATCCGTGCGCGACCCTTCTGAGAAAGTCGAGCTCATGTTCCTGACCATCATGAACCGTAAGCCAACGATGAATGAAAAAGACATCGCAAAGCGCGTTCTTGGTTCTGGCGACGACGGCTACGCCAACATGATCTGGGCGCTCATCAATACCCGTGAGTTCATGTTTGTTCAATAATCACGAATCGAATTACTTTTAACTTCACCATTTAAATCTATGAAATCAGAACTCCTCCGCCTCAACGACGCTAATCGCCGTCAGTTCATGCTCAATACCGCTAAGACTGTTCTTGGCGTCACACTTCTTCCTGGCCTTTCTTCTAAGATGGCTAAGGCCGCAGGTGCATCCGGTCCAGGCACTCCTGGATTTGGCAAGGCCAAGCACGTCATCTACCTCTGGATGGGTGGCGGCATGACCCATATCGATACTTTCGATCCAAAAGAAGGTGCTACCAAAGGCTTCGGTGATCGCATCAAGGCCAAAGCTGAAGGCATCGACTACCTCGGCGGGTATCTGCCAAAGTTGGCTGAAAACGCCAGCAAGCTCTCCCTCATCCGCTCCATGTCCTCCAAGACTGGCGTGCATGAAGCTGGCACTTACATCATGAAGACTGGCTATGAACCACGTGGCACCATCGTTCACCCAGCCATGGGTGTTTGGGGTTCCCACTTCTTGGGTCGTATCAAAGACGTCACTCTCCCAGACAGCGTCGTCGTGAATAGCGGCAGCGCCTATCCAGGTGCAGGCTTCTTCCCACCCGCCATGTCCCCGATCCCGATCTCCAATCCTGAGAGTGGTCTGCAAAACATCAAGCCAACCACTTCTGACGCGCAGTTCAGCAAGCGTGTTTCTCTCATGAATGAGTTCGACTCAGGTTTCCGCAACTTCGACCTCACTCTTGAGACTGCTGAGACCCGTGCGAAATACGGCAAAAACAACTTTGGCCAAGGTTGCCTGCTCGCTCGTCGTCTCGTCGAAAGCGGCGTGCGCTTTGTCGAAGTACAGATGGGTGGCTGGGACATGCATAACACCATCGACAATGCCATGACCAATAACGGTAACACGCTCGACACAGGCTTCTCTGCCCTTCTGCTCGATCTTGAAGCCAAAGGTCTGTTGGATTCCACCATGGTTGTCCTCGGTTCCGAGTTCGGACGCACGCCGGACATCAATGAGAATGATGGTCGTGACCATTATCCTCTCGCCTACACCACCGTCCTGGCTGGTGGTGGAGCTAAGCGTGGTTTTGCTTATGGTGCTTCGGACAAAGAAGGTCGCCGTCCTGCTGACAAGCAGACCAGCCCTTCCGACTTCCTGGCCACCATCGGTCACGCCATGGGTCTGCCTGTGGACGAAGTCGTCATGTCACCCTCCAATCGCCCTTTCACCGTCGGCGACAAAGGCGTGCCAGTTATCGACATCTTCGCATAATCCCCGAATTGTCGGTTTTACCTCTCAACACCCGGCCGCAAGGTCGGGTGTTTTGTTATGGAGGATAGGCGTCGCGCCTTTTCTCTGTGGTCTAAATTCACTCTAGGCGAGGCGCCACTTTATCCAAAAAGGATGGGTGATTGGTGTTTGGCAGCTTGAGCTGATCGAACCAAGGAGATATAAAATGAGATAAATCGACGAAGAAAATCTGAGTTCAAGCGTTGTGCACTCCGCCACCACCATGACTACTGACGAAATCCCAATCACAAAGAAACCTAGCCGTTTTGTACTTTACTGGCGTAGCTTTGGTGGTGGGTCGCTGACCCTGAGTCTGCTGATTCATGGTGGGGTGTTGCTGCTTGCTGGTTTTGTGGTCATGGTGACCCAGTTGCCTGAGCAGCAGGTGGACTTTTTACCCGGTGGTGGCACACAGGCTGGGGCGCAGGCAAGCTCGGATCTGGCACACAAGGTTCAGCAGAAGAAGCGTAAGGCTATCAGTAAGACGATGCCGATGAAGAAGCTCGTCTCGACAAGCCTCAATACGGAGATCACTCTGCCTGATGCGCCCTTGGATGCTCTGGACGTGCCAGATGTTTCTAGCCTGATCGGCGGTGGCTCGATCAGCGGTGGTTTTGGCAAGGCTGGTTCAGGCGGCGGCTTCGGAACGGGTTCGGGGTTGGGTGGGATGGCGGGGATCACCTTTAAGCCACTGATGATGTTTGGGATCGAGCTGAAAGACACGCGCAAAATCGCGGTGGTGATGGATGTCTCCCGCTCAATGACAAAGTATCTACCGCTCGTTGCCAAGGAGTTGGATAAGGTGGCGCGGGGTAGCCCTCTGGTACTTTACTTTGGCTGTGGGCTGAAGTCTCCACCGAAGAACTTGGAAGATAAAGTCCGCAAGGTTGGCGATGAGCGCTTCAATAAATTCTGGCAATACTGGGAAGGAAAAGGAGATATGAAGGCGCTGCGCACGGATTACGCGAAGTTGAAGTATGATGCGTCTGCGCCGATGCCATTGGATGCGATTTATCAGCAGATGATGAAGCGTCCGAACACGCACTTCATTGATTTTAACGGCATCCAATACACCTCACCCGCACTGATGTGCAAAGAGGTGATGGAAGCCGACACGATCTACTGGTTTGCCGACTTCCAGGATGCGGTGGATGCAGACGAAATCGCCGAAGTGGTGAAGACGCTCAAAAATAGGAAGCAGAAACTTTATATCCACGCTTCCACCCGTGGCCGTTCCTTTGAGCAAGTGAAAAACTTGCTGGTAAAACCGTTGGGAGGAGAGGTTATTGAGGCTAAGACGGAGTGATGGTGGGAAACGCTGAAAGGGTGAAAGGGTGAAAGGGTGAAAAATGGCCGCAATCAGTGATTTCTGGATTCGACATTTGGGGCTGCGTATTCGTCAATGCTACTTATGACGTTTTCCTCTCCCGCTGCTCTTTGGTGCCTACTTGGCATCCCTGTGGTGCTGGCGATT
>JAPLUM010000022.1 GCA_026397605.1 Verrucomicrobiota bacterium
AATACGAGCCTTTCCAGCTGACCAGCGATGGCCGTAACAAGGACGGCAGCCGCAAAGTCTGGACGCCTAACGACAAGCCAGAGGATCTGATCTCCCAGCCGACGCCGCCTTATCAACCGATGGACTTTGGCATGGGTCGCAATGGTTTCCCTGCGATCTGCATGACCCAACACGCCGCCAACAAATACTGTCAATGGCTCAGTGCCCAGACGGGTCACTTCTACCGCCTGCCGACAGAAGCTGAGTGGGAATACGCTGCGCGTGCTGGCACCACGACTGCCTACTTCTGGGGTGACGATGTTTCCAAGCTCTCTGAGTACGCTTGGTTTTTTGAAAACGCGCCTAACTTCCAATACAGCCTGATTGGTAAGAAGAAGCCGAATCCATGGGGTCTCTACGACATCTATGGGAACGTCTGTGAGTGGTGCATCGACCAATACGCAGAGACGACTTACAAATCCTGGGCCTCAGACGCAGCAACTGGCGGTCTTGGTGGCAATTGGATCAAGTCGAAGACACCCTATCCGCACGTGGCACGTGGCGGCACCTATGATGACGACGCTGACATGTGCCGCAGTGCTTCACGCAAGCCTTCTGAGCCCGGCTGGAAGCAGCAGGATCCACAGCTGCCAAAGAGCATCTGGTATTTGACCGATGCCACTTGGCTGGGCTTCCGTATCGTCCGTACTCTGGAGGTGCCAACCGTTGAGGAAATGTATTCCGCCTGGAATAACGGCGTCGCCCGTGAATAACCAAGCACAGAACTTGATCCCCTTTGGAGGGCGGGCCTTTCGCCCGCCCTTCTTTTTGTGGGCCTGCCTGCTCCTCGGATATGCCCAGGCGCAAGACCTGTCACGCTTTGATTTTTCTGGTCCTGGCATGGCCACGACTTTTCGGATAGCCTGCCATGCTGAAAACGCTGCCGTCGCCGAAAAAGCCACCGATGCTTGTTTCAAGCGCATCGCTGAACTGAACGCGATCTTCACTGATTACGATCCTACCAGCGAACTCATGCGCCTGTGCGCGCCGGACGCCGTTTATCCCAAGGCAGTCAGCGCGTCGCTCTATGGCATCCTGAAGCGTGCTCGCCAGCTGGCTGAGCAGACGCAGGGTGCCTTTGACCCCACTTGCGGACATCTCTCCCAGCTCTGGCGGCGTGCGAAGCGACAAGGCAAGCTGCCGCCCGCAGATAGATTGCAGAAAGCCATTGCAGCAACTGACTGGCGACGCATTACGCTGCATCCTGAAAGTCGTAGCATCACGCTGAAAGCTGGCACCTTGTTGGATTTAGGTGGCATTGCCAAAGGTTACGCTGCGGATGAATGCCAGCGCATCTTGAAGGAACACGGTATCACACGGGCCGTGATTCAGGCTGGTGGTGACACAGCCGTGAGTGGTGCTCCGCCAGGGCAGTCTGCATGGCCCATCACCCTACGCACCGATGCCAAGCATGAAAAGAAGATCACTCTGGTGAACCGAGCTGTCTCCACCTCAGGAGATCTCTACCAGTTTGTCGAGCTCGATGGCCAGCGCTTTTCTCACATTATCTCACCACGAACTGGCCTCGGTCTTACCACGCCGATTTCCTGCTCGGTGATCGCGCCGG
>JAPLUM010000597.1 GCA_026397605.1 Verrucomicrobiota bacterium
CGGTGAGGCCTGCTTGGCGGATGAGGAATTGACGGCGGTTCATGGTAGCATTGGATTAAAGTTTCGTCTGAATAGAAGGTATGGACAAGTAAGATTCTAGTATTTATCGAACCACCACGGACTCCGGCAGCATCAGCAGCAGTTCAACCGCCGCACGTTCCCGGCGGTGAGTGTCTGCCGAATTCATCAAAATAGCGTTATCACCAGGGGTGGTGCTGGTGGTGAGCAGAGCCTTGAGGGCCTGCCTTGTGGGGGCACTCATGCGCCCAGCGCATAGCAGGATATCCAGCTTGTCCAGAAATGCATCAGCCTGCGCATTCGATACCCCCGAAGTGCTATTACGTTGCGTCGAACTCAGAATTAACTCAGTGCCTTGGAAGCCGTTGGCAGTGTTGAAACGTAAACGCAGAGCCTTACCAGTCAGATTCAGTGAACTGCCAGGCACGGTGAAAGGTGGCCTGTACCACCGGCGCAGCCGGATTTCTTTTTGCGTGTCAGGGTAGCGGAAGGTATCAAACCCCTCAGGCTCTTCATTCGCTCTGCCAAGGACCAGACTGCCACCCGGCACTTGTAAGTATTGCACCAAGCCGTTGGAGCTTAACATGTTTAACACCAGCTCACCCTGCTTAAGCGGGGTACCACTTCCTGGAATAGCTGGGACACCATTGGCTGCGGCCGTGGCCAAGGGAGTAGGGATGCGGAAGTCCATGTCCCGCCATAGCCGCCCAATGCTGCTGGCAGTCGTTGCACTAGTAACAACCTGATATTCTGGGCCCAAGAGCCGCGCATTGAATAAATCCCCCGCTGGTGCAAATCCAGGCGCATAGAAGCTAAAAACGCTTGGGGACATAAAAGGATACTGCTGAAAGTCCTGATAAAGATGCGTGCCATCACTGAGGAAATGGTTCCCACCAAATGCAGGAGCATCAAGCGGGTGCTGAGTACTCTGCGTCAGATCAAAACGGCCTAGGCTGTAGTCCCTACCCGCATTAAAGGCCCGCATGGTTCCCAAAAGCCGCACTATAGGGTCACGCAGGTGCCCCATACTGGCAGTCGTCAGCGCCGTGCCTTCTGCTCGTGCCTCGACATCCAGCAGGATAGCCTTCACCACTTTTCCTAATTGGTCGCCCGCCGCCTCATTTGCCCGCCATACCGCCACGACGCGGCGCACATAGGCTGGGCTGGGATTGGAGCACGTTAAGTGCTGGATCAACTGACGGCAGATGTAAGGTGCCACGCTTGGCCGCGTAGCGATCCAAGCCACCGAATCCCGCACCTCTGCCTCAGCAGAGGCTGCGGTATGCCCACCTGGCACAGCAGGGCAGGACTTACCCAAAAAAACTTTGGCACGCACATCATGCCCTGCCGCATTCATGAACATAGGCAGCACATCCGCTGGTTGGTTGCCGCGTTTATTAAACCCTGTAAACACACGGGCCAGTTGCCTCACATCTTCCTGATTGTAGGTGAAGAGACGGTTCCCCGCGTTATCCAGTCGTGGCGTCGCATCATCCCGTAACTCATGCAGGCCCATTGAAAACAGCTGCATAATTTCACGTGCGTAGTTTTCATCTGGATGCAGTGCCGTATCATTCACGTCCTGCGCCCCCACACTCCCCGTATAGGTCAGCCAAGCTCCCATCAATGGGTGGAAGGTTACTGCTGTCAGCAGATCCTTGTAATTGCGGAAGGCATGGTCATTGAGCATGTCATAGAAGTGAGCTGGCGCGGGATAGCCCACCCCCGCTACTTGGGATGCAAAATAATTGAAATCAGAAACCACAAGGATCTGGCTCAAAGCCCAGGCCACGCGCTGCCGCAACTGGTCAGGATCATACAGGCCACGGTGCAGCCAGGCATCATCCATGCCTGCAACCGCCTGCACAGCGGTCCACGCCGCATCATTGGTTTTCACACCACCCACCTCGTAAGGCCAGGGCAACACTCGGTTAGCACCTTCCACATTGTCATTGACCATCCAGCCATTATTCACTGCTGCCTGCCAGAGCGGTCTGTCCAGCACCATCTTCCGCCAGTGCAAATAAAACATGTACGGCTCAGTCCCACGCTTGGGAAAAGCGGCATCCTTGTAGGGGCCTCGTTCATTGGGGTCTCCTTCAGACGCATCACGCACCTGCTGCCAGCTGCGTGTCCGGGAAGTCACCGGCTCTGCCGATGCATATCCAGGATAGTTGCTTGAATTAGCCGCCGTCGTCGGCCCGTCGTAGTCCGCATAACTTCTCGTCACTGAAGTGCCATTGATCACCGCCGTCATCTTCCAGGAATTATCCAAGCGCGCGTAAAAAGCACTGTCCGTCTCACTATTCGGGAAAAGTCGTTGCGTGACAGGCGCGTCCTGCGAGCTGCTGGTGTCCCATTCGTGCCACAGATTGGACCAGCGCATGGCCCCCTGCCCGTCACGCCAAGGAATCATCTGCACACGCTCATTATTCGGGCGGAAGCCATAGGTGGCATGCGCTTCATTCTTCTGTTCATCAATCCAGTCTGAAAAACCCTTCGTGCGCAGGTAGGCGATGCTTTCCCAGGTAGGCCCCCAGGTAGCTTGCATGAGAAAACGAGAAGCCGCCGCCTCAGAAATGCCGGTATTCACCTGATTGTCCGCAGCATAGGGATTGACCTGCCCCGGCTTGCTCGTGCTACTGCCTGGGTCATAACCCAACACATACTCCAGCAGGTCACTGGTGCCGTCTCCATCTGTGTCCCTGGGCTGGGCACCATTTAGGAAAGTGAATGACTGGCCATTGACGCTATAGGACGTGGAGGTTAGAAGCGCCACAGGATCAAAGTTAAAGACATGCTTCAACTGCCCCACACTGGCAGGCTGGAGAAACAAACCATAACGATTATTTTGTGCCCAAAACGAACCCGCCACCCAAAACTTCCACGGGTAGCGTGCTGTGTTCGTCCACTGTTCTTGCTCCTGGGTCGTCGGCAGCAGGGCTGCTATCTGCACCCTCTGCGGCGTGTTGAAGGTCTGCAAATCTGCTGTGGAAAAAATGTAACCCCTCGGCCATAGTCGCAGTTGCGCCAGCCGATCATAGAACGGCTTTGCTATGGCTTTGAGCTGCCCTTGATTGAGCATTTGATTATTCTCAGTCTTTACCCAGCCCCCAGAGGTATTCTTCCATGAATCAACCATCTGCCGCACCTCGTCCCCGGCCCCGCCCCCTGGCACGCCAAAAGGCAGCAAGGCTGCATCCAGCGCGAGCATGGCCTGATAGGCCATGTTTTTTGCCTGACCCGCCATCACCGGCCTGTAGTCATTGACCACCATGCCAGGTTTCGTCTGTGGCGTGTCCCTGGGCCACCAAGCCGGGTCAGCAGCAGCCCAGAAAGCAGGCACCAGTAAAAGGGCGATAAAAAGCAGGCGCAGGAATCTCGTAAACGACGACTCGCGGGGTAGGATTATTTTCATGCAATGAATTCGCAATGATTGTAACGTGAATGACGCGTAGCAGCTCAAAAACAGGCCACTTAGTCACTGGGCTGTAAACGCCCCCATACTGATGTCCGATGTGTCAGTCGTGATCGTCAGCGCACTCGTTTCAATGGACTGGGCTTTGACCTTGCCTTTGGCATCCACATTGCCACTGGAATCCACAGTCATGGCGTTCGTGCGGCTAGTGTCACTTGAACCACCACCAATGATAAAAAGTTTGTCTGAGAGTGAGGTGTTGTAATTACCAATCACAAGCTGTTTGTCCCCTCCAGCTATGGTTCCCTGCCCCATGATAACGGAGGCAAATCGTCCCTCCACCTTTCCGCCATGGGCTCCGATTGCCACGCAATCTAGCCCGCTTATTATAGAATACCCTGAACCAATAACAGCGCAGTTCTGTCCACCTACTTGGTTTCCCTCTCCTCCTACCGCGCCGCAGAATAAGGCGTTAGCCAGGATCTTCGTTGAGACCCCGCCCAAAATGCCACTCTGCGACCATCCAGAGGGGTTATTTTGAATTTCGTTTGCCGATCCCCCTACAATGGCTGATCCTCGTGCATTCCGAATCGTATTGCTATCACCGCCTACTATGATTTGGCTGTAGCTGCCACCGACAATTGAATTGGAACTCCCCGCAATGATTGCGCTCGTGTAGCCTCCACTGATAAACTTGTTCTATAAACCAGCCACGATGGCATTGTAGTCTCCCGCTGTGGCAGACATCTCATTATTACCCCCACCAAGAATGGTGCTATAATTAGAGTTCGGGCTCAGAATCTGCCCCGAAGACGCACCAATGATCGAGGAGTAAGCTGCAACTGCACGGCTGGCACCGCTTCCAATGATGGTTGAATTCGCCCCCTCGGCCCTATTCTGCCCGTAGCTAGTCCCACCGCCAATCAGCACGGCTCCGACACCAGAAGCCACACCGTTACTTCCCCCAATGGCCACTGCACTATTAGCCGTTGCAGAGACACCGAAGTTCCCAGCAATGATTGCAGCACCTGGGTAAGGACTGCTAAATGAACAACCACCTGCAAACTGCAAAGCTCC
>JAPLUM010000670.1 GCA_026397605.1 Verrucomicrobiota bacterium
GCCGCCCTCGGCCCGTTCAGTCCAGCCCTCTGCCGCTGCCGCTCCGCTTCATTTCAGCCTTCAACATTCCTTGTTGGATATTCAGCGCCCATGAGGCCAAGCCCTCATCGCACCTCAAGCGCTGCTGCTCTCCCCTTCCCAAACAGCCTCTTCAGCCGATCCCAGGCCCAGCGGTATTCATCGGCGGTAATGAAGAGCGCATAAAAGGACCACATTACGACGCCAAAAAGGATCAAGTCTTCCATCATCAGGGCAATCATCAGGTGTAGTCCGATCCCAAGGAGAAAAGCGATAGGTCTGAATTTTTTTATAAAAAAGAGAGCTGGTGCTTCCAATTCAAAGAGAAGCGTCGTCCACTGCATCGCTGTCCAGCACCAAGCAGGTAGCAGGCGCAGGCACCACGCCGCAAAGTCAGTGCGGAAATTCCCTTGGATGATTGTGGAGAGTACATCATTGTATTTGAGCCAGTCACCCACAAATGCCTTTGCCCAGCCTGAGGCAAAATATTGTAACACCAGCGTGGTTTGAATGACTCTGATGGCGATAAACGAGACCTTGAGTCTGCCCGTTACACCATCTCTCGCATAGCCAGGAGTAAGTAGCAAAATAGCATAAACTGAAACGAAAAACTTGTTCGTTGTAGTGGCCACCAGCCTATCAACACCTTGAGTATAAATGGCACAGGCTAGCAAGACTAATAAGGCCAAACGTCTGCCTTTGTTGAAAAATAGGGCTGCGCTCGCTAATACAATGATTAAGCCCAGCTCCACCACGCCTGAAGGTGAGAGTAATCCAAACGGTACTGAATGATATAAAACGTCGGCCTCTCTGGCATTCAGGTGAAAGCCCCAGTCGGTCAACCATTCCCGCCATTCCAGGAAGCAGTGAGCCATCCAGATTAAAAATGACCCTGTGAAGAGTGATTCAAAGACCCGAAGGGGAAGCGCCTCAGTGTCACCGACAAGAGCCAGTACCCACTTGGGACAGTTAGGCGCGGACTTGTCTGCTTCACTAGTCACGACATCAGGGGTGTCATCCTGCATTGTAGTCATTACGGCTGTCTGCTCTTTTGATTAATCAATGGAATGACTTTGCCGGCCTCTGGCTTTCTGGTGAAAATGCGTGGGGGCTGGCGAATTGCTGGGAAAAGTGGGCCCTTGACTTGTGGCTTTGCTGCACCATTCTCGATGCCGAACGTTGCAATAATTCGCGTTTTGGCGCTCGACTTCCCTTCAGGTAAAATCGAAAGCCAGCGTTCTGCCGGACTAGCCAGTTCAGACGAATTCGTCGGCCAATTCACATTAATGAATCGAACACTGACGATAGGTTCAGGCACAAACTGCATCTCCACACATTTTACTGCCACCCAAGCCGCTAGGCGCTGAAGCACTGCTTTTTCCATCTGATTTCCAGGGGTTTTTTCCAGGAGATTATCCAGCCTCTGCCTGTTTCCCAGAGCACCTAATGGCGAGAGGTCAGTCATTGGAATCGTCTGGTAGTTTGATGAGCCCACCGTCTGAACTTGAATCAGCGTATCAGACCAGGACCAAGAGCGCTTCGTAAAGAGACCTGCACACGCATATTGATTCCAAAGCCAGTTCGGCACTCTAAAGGGTAACTGTCCCATCCGACCTACCCAGAAAAAAGGGAGGAGCCAAAGAAGGAAGAATAGACTCAGGAGGAGCCCACGAGGTAAAATTGATGAAGTTAGAACTCTCTTGAGTGGCAGAATCATTTTTTTGACATGAACATTTCATAGTCAGCCTCAAAAAGCTCTACATCTGTTAACTTCCGCTGTAGCACGGCAAGTTCCTTAGCTTTGTTTGATCCAATAACTTCGGTTAGTTTCTGTAAAGCTTGCTCATGAATTACCGACTTGCGCTTTTCTTGACGTTTTGAATACGCAAGCGACTGCTCAGTAGTCCATTTAGAACCAAGGGTGCGAGGCTTGTTAACTGCACTTTGCACATGAAGTCTGACTTCATCACGTTCTAGATCTCGAAGTGAATCAAGTGCTAGCTTTGAGTCCGAATCAGGTAAATTCCAGGTATCTAAAAGCTGGCGGTAACGGCCCTCTTTTTTGATGAAGTTGATTCGTCCCATTTTTTCAAAATATTCTTCGTTGTTATGCTTTTCTTCCCTCTCAGCCCGCTGGTGATCAATATCCAAAAGTAATTTTTCACCCTTTTTTAGTGTGGCCTGCACACTGTTGAAAGAGCTGTCTTCTGAAGTTTTTTCTTTTTTCTCAATCACCTTTTCACGGATCTGTTCTCCGCTTTTGGAGCTGGCATTTTTGTAGCTCGTATTATCTGAGAAATAGTGATTTTTAACCAAAACAAACACACACACCAAAGGTGCAATACAGATTAAAATTATCCATTTTTTCATATCTTGAGTATTGATTTAAAGTATCTCGTAAAGAGGCCCTCGAATAGTGAACTACGCCGAGGGTCTCTCCACAAGTCTTAATTTTTCAAGTAAGGTTATGTCACTGATCTGCTCAGCGCCTCATTGCTCGGTGGTTTGCTCGGTGGTTTGCTCGGTGGTTTGCTCGGTGGTTTGCTCGGTGGTTTGCTCGGTG
>JAPLUM010000788.1 GCA_026397605.1 Verrucomicrobiota bacterium
CCTGAATGTACAGGCGGTCTAGCTGATACAGCGACTCCAGCTGCTCACGGATCTGATCTGGGCTGAAACCGTGCTTAGAGGATTCCGCAGCCACATTGATCTCAAGCAGCACCTTTGGATGCAATCCGAGTTCACCTGCAATGCGGTTGATGTCTTTAGCGATGGCGAGGCTATCCACGGCATGAATCATCTCAACGAGCGGCAGCACCTTGCGCACCTTGTTGGATTGCAGTGGGCCGATCAGATGCCAGCGCAGCTTGCTCGGCAGCTGCGGGTGCTTAACCAAAATTTCCTGCACTCTGTTTTCACCAAAGGCCAACTGACCAGCATCCACCGCCTCTTGAAGAACTTCCACGGGCTTTGTTTTTGACACCGCTAAGAGCTCCACCTCGGAAGCAGCGCGGCCAGCACGCACAGCCGCAGAAGAGATGCGTTCTCGGATAGCCTCTAAGTTAAACTGAATGTCACTCATATTAGCAGATTACGCCTTACACCTGCTACTCGAACACAAAAGGTAATCCTTGTGCCTTCATGAGATCACGCTCCTTAGACAAGTATTGATCGGCCAGCTTGGCGAACACGCCATCTTTCTTCATGCGAGCAAGTGTGGCATTAACCTTGGCTTTCAGATCCTCACGACCTTTCTTCAGACCGACTGCCCAGAACTCCTCACGCAGCGGTGCCAGCAAGGCGCGGGTTCGATCAGGATGCTTAGCGTGGTAATTCATGACACTCACTTGATCATAGACCCAGGCATCGATCGTGCCATTGACGACCTCAAGCACGCAGGCAGCATCTGTATCCAGCGCCACGAGCTTGGCCTGAGGCAGCTCTTTTCGGCACCATTGTTCACCCGTCGTCGCGATCCGCACGGCCAGTTTACGTTCAGCGGTTTGCAGATCTGCCGGCGCCATGATGGTCGAGTCCTTTGCCGCTAGAATGGACAATCCTGTCTTCACATAGGGCTCAGAGAAGTCGATGGACTGACGCCTGACTTCATTGGCGGTGAGTGAAGAGATGATGAGGTCAATCTGGCCACTTTGCAGAGCTGGGATCAGGCCATCAAAGTTGATGTTTCGAAACTCAACCGGCTTTCCCATATCGAGTCCGATCTCTCTAGCAATGGCTGCGGTGACTCCTGAAATCTGACCTTTTTCATCTACAAACTCAAACGGTGGATAAGTGGCATCCACACCGACGACGAGCACATCACGTCTGGCACAACCAACGATGAAGATGATCAATAAACTAAAAAGACGCAGCAAGAACATGGAGCCTACTTTGCAAGGTGATCCACCAAAAGAAAGCGCCATCACACAGCAGCCAGCACTTTCTCCATGCGCTTTTTGAAAGCGGTCGCTTTGCGCTCTTCATTCTGGTTTTCCAGCAGCGCGATGTAATCCATCCCCACAGCCTCATAACTGCGCGATTCGTCTTTGATTTGCAGTTCGAGGATCCGCAGACTTTGTTCAAAGTCGAGCATGGCCGCTGTATTCTCACCCAGCTCATGTTTGGCTGTAGCAATGTTACAAAGCGACTGCGCCACATCCCGATGATCAGGCCCCAGAATTTTTTGGCGGATAGCCAAGCCTTCTGAAAACATCTCCTTGGCCTGATCGGGAAAACCAGCCGTGTAGTAGAGACTGCCAAGATTGTTATAAACAGAACCCACCTCTTCCGAATCGCGCCCCAATTCTAACTCCATGACTTCCAAACAGCGTAGATAATGCTGCTCTGCCAAGGCGTACTTCCCAAGTCCTTTATAAATCATCGCCAGATTATTGCGAAGCTGCGAGGCGGCAAAATCATCGGGGGGTGTCAGCGCTTCATAATCTGTAATCGCCTGCTCATAAAGCGGCACGGCTAGGGCCTCACGTTCACTGAAGTCAAAGAGCGTGGCCAACTGAGTCCGCAAGCGGGCTTTTTCTACGTCAGGGATGCTGCTGTATCCAGCAATATCCAGAGCCTCATTGTAGCTAGATTCAGCGGAGGCTACCTCACCTGCCTCACGCTGCACATCCCCGAGCACTTGCAGTGCCGCGAAAAGCTTGATCCCATCAGACTCCTCACGCAGATCAGTGACGACCCGAGTGGCCGTATGCAGAGCTTCCTCCAGCATTCCGCGGCGGAGAAGTGAAAGGGCTGGATTCTCAGGCTGAGAAACGGGGCTCGGAGGGCTATCAGGCACGATTTAAAAGTCAGGGTTGGTTGGAGTCCTAGCATCGCGGCATATACCTTCCCGCATCAAGCAAAAACATTGGCTGAATTTAGCCATTTTTGCCATGCAGACTGATCCACTCCAGCAACTGACGACGCTGCACTGGCAGTCGCCGATGAAAATTCTCCTCGATTGCACGGGCGGATTCACCCACAGAAACCGACTTTTCACCCACCAACCCCAGATCCTCCGCCAGCCTTAACTCAAAGCGCTCTACGAAAGCACGACTGGGATCGTGATCGTTGAGATAATCCAGCGCCTTCGTCAAAAGCTCATAAATCGCAGGGATCGGCGCATGAGGCTCCACCACCAGCGCGATGAGCTTGACCATGTAAGTCCCCGCCAGCACTCGACCATAACTTTGCCGCAAACCCAGTCGAGGGTTCGACCATCGCGCCTCAGCCAGCGTGTGCAGGTCACCCGACTTGGCACGAGCAAAACGAATATCGACCATGAGAAACAGATCCAAGATCCCTGCAAAGGGCGACTTCGGGCGAAGTGCTCCTTTAGCAATCGTTCGGAACAAGCCCATCTCTGGGCAGCACCAATGGACGATCAGCGTCGTCTCCGAGTATCGGCTGCGCCCGATGATGATAGCTTCCGTTTTTTCCATTGTTTTATGAAGCCAGACTCACCACGCAAGCAGCAGCCCACTTGGTCCAAGGAGGATGTTGTTTGTTGTCGGACTCAATTTGATCTTCCGTACACCTTCTGGAAGTCGAGAACCCCAAACTGTAGCATTGCGATCGTGATCCATGGAGACAGCGATGCCATTGGTCGCCGCAAAAAGACGCGTGGCAGGAAGATCAGGCGGAGGGTCAGCGCCCCCTACTGAATACAAATAACCCTCTTCGTTAAATATGATCGCCCCATCCCCCATAGGACTGACCTCATCTCCTCTAGTGGGCTGCTGCTGCCAGCCGCCATAGCGCAGATCTAGCCGCCACAATTGTCCCGCAGCTACCCAGACTGAGGTGGATGCGGTTAGAACGGCTTCGCTTACATTTACACCTGGTGGAGCTGGGATGAGCTTGCCGCTACTCGGCCTATTTAAATCAAGCACGACGAGCTCACCTACTGCTGTCTTGATTAAAGCTTTCCCCGCATGACTTGAGGAAAAAATGTCATGGCAATCATTCCTTATAATTTCAGAAATAGATTCGCCTCTCGTGGCGATGCGCCAAACTTGATTTTGCTGATCCAGAGCAATGGCCTCCTGTGGCGTTCCTTTGAGTTTCAATAGTTTTGAAGTCACTTTCATCTCCAACCAAAAACCAGGAACAGAGACATCCCACGTCATTAATTGACCAGACTTGAGTAGCACGATACCTCCACTGTCTGTCAAGTGACCGTAGTTCCAAGTCTGCTTCAACAGCTCTGCTGGAGGCAATTGCCCTTCGGCTTGCGGCAGGAGTTCATACGCTTGAACAAAGGATCCATCCAGATCAGCCGCGATACTTGGCGCTGCCAACTGAGAGGCAGATCCATCCATAGCGTGGCTCAGAGAAGAAGATCCAGATGCATCACTGGCAGAAATTTTTGAATTATTAACCTGCTGCGTGTTGTCGTTTGATAGTTGAAAAGCAGTCGGCATTCCAGCCCCCACCTGCCCTACCGAATCGTTCAGGTGGTCGGACCCAGAGGCTTTACCTGTATTCACTGAACTAGATTGAGAATTTAAGTCCCCACTAGGCTGATGTGTGAACTTCATCCACAATGCAACACAAAGCGCCCCAATGAATAGACCGCTAATCAATGGGTAAACAGAGGTTTGATTGCGATGATTGGCCATGACGGGAAACAACAC
>JAPLUM010000679.1 GCA_026397605.1 Verrucomicrobiota bacterium
CTATTTCCCCGAATCGTAAACCAGTCAGCTGTTTGCGCTGGTTCAAAGACTATCTGCCAGGCATCTTTTCCGAATCGTAAACCAGTCAGCTGTTTGCGCTGGTTCAAAGACTATCTGCCAGGCATCTTTTCAGGATGCTTGTTAATTGGAGATGAAATGGATATAATCGGCTATTTAATGGATACTTGAATGCTGCAAAAACTAACGCCAGAACCGGTAATCACCGCAGAAATGTTGAAGCTCATCGCCTCGCTCGATGAGTTCAAGGGACAATGGCGTGCGTTCAAACGTCTCTCACGGGATCAACTCTCACAGCTCAAGAAGATCGCCACCATCGAGAGCATCGGGTCGTCCACGCGCATTGAGGGGAGCAAGCTCACGGATCAGCAAATTGCCACGCTCTTGTCAGGACTCACAATTCAGGAGTTCAAAAGTAGAGACGAGGAAGAAGTCGCAGGCTACGCGGCGGCGATGGAAACGGTGTTCGAGTCGTTCGAGCACATCCCAGTCACGGAAAATCACATCCGCCAGATTCACCGGACACTGCTCCAGTTTTCGAGCAAAGACGAGCGTCATCGCGGCGACTACAAGGCGCTGGACAATCATGTGGCGGCGTTTGACGCCAAGGGCAAACAGCTTGGCATCGTCTTTGAAACGGCATCGCCGTTTGAGACTCCCTTTGCCATGAAGCGGCTGGTGGAGTGGATGATCGAAGCCGGCAAAGACGGCGACCTGCATCCGCTGCTGGTCACCGGCATCTTTGTGGTCTGGTTTCTTGCCATCCATCCGTTTCAGGATGGCAATGGCAGGTTGTCGCGGGTCTTGACGACGCTGCTGCTGCTACGACACGGCTACACTTATGTGCCGTATGCTTCGCTGGAGTCGGTGATCGAAGAGAACAAAGAGTTCTATTACAAGGCGCTCAGAAAGACGCAGGCAACGCTCCGCTCCGAGCGGGTGGAATGGGAAGCTTGGCTGTTGTTCTTCCTGCGCTGTCTGGTTCGGCAGAAAGACAACCTGAATGCGAAGATTCAAGTCGAGCAAAAGCGTGTCGAAGCGAGTTCACCACTAGCCGCATCCGTGATGCGGTTGCTGGACGATGATGAGCGGGTGACGCTTGCTGATGCGGTCAAAGCCACGGGAGCAAACCGCAACACGCTCAAGGCGAAAATGGCTGAGCTCGTCGATGCTGGATTGCTGACTCGAAACGGACGTGGCAGAGGCGTCTATTACACAAAGGGAAAATGGGGAGACCGGGGTCCGGCTGCAACTGGCTGACAATTTTCGACTAGCCAATGATTCAGACTATTTTGTCATGCATTTGCACGCTGACCGCGCTCTTCGTGCCGCCGTTCTCTGTTCTCCCTCAATTTTTGCCTGAACAGCATCGCCCTGCCCAGTGGCTTCACCCGGGAAAATGGGGTAAGACGACTGGCTGACAGTTTTCGCCAATCCATTCAACAGAGTCTTTCGTCAATCCGTTGCAGCCTGACCACGTTTTACGGGACGAGAACCATTTTAAACCACTCATCAACGCTGATCGCCGCTCATCGAAAAAACTCAGAAATCCATCTTCAGGCTTCTGTTATGAGCGCCTATTGGGTTCCCATGAGCGGTATAACCTAGAAACGCGAATGACTGACCGCCGATTTGCATCCGTCATTGGCTCCACAAGGCTTTTTAGCTCTCGGGCGGTGTCACCCAAGACACAGCCGCTTCGAGTCGAAGAAGCCTTGTGAAACCAAGCCCTGGCGCAACTCAACAATCTTCCACTCCCAAATCTAGGTTTAAATCCCAGGTCCAAGAAAATCTGTGCCATCTGTGTCATCTGTGGATCATTGGCAGGGAAGCAGGCGGCGGGAAAGCCCGTTCTTGGCAAGGCGCGCTTCTTGCTACAGGCTGATAGTATGCACCTGCTCCGCCCGCTGACCCTGATCTCACTTTCCTTTGGCTTAGTCTCATGTCAGATCAGCTCCATCGGAATCGGACGCAGTACCTATGGGGATAGGCCAGGACCGAAAGGGTTCAATACCGTGGTCATCGACGCGGGTCATGGCGGTAAGGACTCTGGCGCGCATGTGCGGGGTCTGATGGAAAAAACACTGGCTTTGGACATCTCCAAACGACTGCGCTCGGAGCTGCAACCAGGCTACAAGGTGATCATGATGCGTAGCGACGATCGCTTCATCGAGCTGGATCACCGCGCCTATCATGCCAGCCAATATGGCAATGCGGTGCTCATCAGCATTCATCTCAATTATGGTCGCCGATCCACCTCTGGCCCAGAGACCTTTTATTGGCGCACTGACAGCTACTCTTTAGCCAAACGCGTTCAAACGCAGCTCAGTGCCGTGATACCGAACGAGTCTGGCAATGCGGGCCTCGTCCGTCGCAGACTGCGCCTGACGCGGAATCCGACGATTCCCTGCATCCTCGTCGAGTGTGGCTATCTCACTAATAAACGCGAGGCAGCGCTACTCACCTCAGCCGCCTATCGCGAGCGCCTCGCTGAAGCAATCGCCCGTGCTATCAAAGATCAATCGGCTAAGGGTGATGCGGGCATGGGCCCCCTACCCCGCCCCATCTATGCAGCGCCAAGTCGTGCTGGCGATGCCCGGGGTTGATCCCAGGACATTTCAGTTCATCCTTTTTCCATTCATGAAACAATCCTTCATCCATCTTATCCTCGTTGTTTTCAGCAGCCTGAGCTTGCAGGCTCAAGTCCCTGAGAAATGGACCCTTACCGACGGTCGCAGCTTTGAAGGCCAAGTGAAGTCTGTCACCCCCGGCATGGTCATCTTTGCACGCAGCGCTGGACCAGATGCACCTTTAGAGATCTCCAAACTATCCGAAGCCAGCCAGCGACGCTTGATTGAAGTTTTAGGCCTAGCACCACCACCACCACCAGCAGCCATCACTCCAGCGCCTACAGTGGCCCCAGTGACACCTCCGGCTCCAGCAGTCGCAGCGAAGAACACCGCAGCCCGTAATCCAGGAGCTATCGATGCGACAGACCTTGCCATGATTGATTCCAAGTTCGGTCTGCGCAGTATCGTGATTGGTAAAATTAGCAACATCGCCACGCTGGGCAGCACTGGGCATAAAAAGGTCAGCTTTCAGAACAGCGAGTTCTACCTCTTCATCAACAAGCGCGTCCTTGAAGCCAATCCCGAATGGAAACCCGATGCCCTGACCGGCAAAATGATTCAGGCCGAAGGTGAAATCGCCAGATATCAAGACCAACTCCAAATCCAAATCTCCACGCCAACTCAAATCGGCATGATTGAACCCTAGACAGGGATTACCGGCAGTGATGCCTAAAACGCATGAAGACAATAGCCAAATTGAATGCGTTTCGTCTGGGTTACGGGCGTTTATGTAAATGAGATTATGATCACTACACACGATGTCCTTATCATTGGCGGCGGCCCGGCTGGAGCTAGCACGGCGACTATTTTGGCGGAGCATGGCCATAAGGTGCTGATCATCGAGAAGGCCAAGTTCCCACGTTATCATGTGGGGGAGTCCCTGATTCCGTTTACTTTTGGACCGCTGGAGCGCCTGGGAATGATCCCGAAGATGCGGGGCTCTCATTGGGTGAAAAAATACAGCGTCAGCTTTGTGCAGCCAGATGGGCGGCGCTCTCAGCCTTTCTATTTCCACACTCGCTACGACAAGGAAACTGTCGCTCAAACTTGGCAGGTCATGCGCTCTGAGTTTGATCAGATGCTGCTGGACAATGCGCGTGAAAAAGGCGCTGAGGTGATGGAGGAAACGACGGTCATCCAACTGCTGAAAAACGACAGCGGTCGCGTCATCGGTGTCGAGGTGAAAACCAAAGACGGCCAAGTGAAGCATCTCCATGCAGCACTCGTCGTCGATGCCTCAGGCAAGGAGGCCTTTGCCTCAAATCGCCAAGGCTGGAGAATCGGCGACCCCTATCTCAATAAGGTGGCCATTTGGACCTACTACAAGGGCAGTAAGCGCGCCGAAGGCCTGGATGAAGGCGGCACGACGATTGCCTTTGTGCCTGAAAAAGGCTGGTTCTGGCACATACCCATGCACGATGACATGGTCAGCGTGGGCGTGGTGGCCGAGGGCAAATACCTGACTCGCGGTGGCGTGAAAGACATGAAGGAGATGTTTTATCGCGAGATCGGTGAAAACCAATGGATCAAGGAACATCTCTCTTCTGGGACCTGCACGGGCGACTTCTGGATCACGAGTGAATACTCCCGCCACTCGAAGTATGGAGCCTCGCCCGGCCTGCTACTTGTCGGAGATGCGTTCGCGTTTTTAGATCCTGTCTTCAGCAGCGGTGTGATGCTAGCGATCAAAAGTGGCGTGCTAGCGGCAGATGCGATTCATGAAGCCTTCGAAGCCAAGGACATGTCCCCTGAGCGCTTCGCTGAGTATGGCCAAAACATCCGCCAAGGTGTGGAGAATATGCGCAAGCTGATCTATGCGTTTTACGATCAAAACTTCTCCTTCAAAGATGTGGTCATGCAGTACCCTGAGACTGGCCCCGAGATCACCGATTGTTTATCAGGCGACATCAACAAAGACTACAGCAACTTGTGGCGGCGCATTTCGGAGTTTGTGAAACTGCCGGAAGATCTGCCATATGGGGTGCCGTTGGCGGCGTAAGTTGCTACAGCAGTCTCATCCGCGTGAGATCCTGCGTATCCACCATGCCCACCGGGTGGCCTGAGTCATCAAGCACGACGAGATCATCGATCCTGGCTTTCTCAAGAGTCACGAGGACTTCAGCGGCGAGTTTGTCGGCCTGGATGCTGATGGGGTTTTTCGTCATGAAACCTGATACGGGCAGCTCGGAGATGGCGTGATCTTTTTGAAAGGCACGGACAAAGTCTCCATGGGTGAAGACGCCTGCCAAGGAGCCATCGGGCTGCAAGACAATGGCGGCTCCACTGCGGGCTTTTGTCATCGCCTCAAGCGCTGCACTGACGGTGCTCTCAGGTGAGATGAGTGCCAACTGATCGCCTGAGCGCATGACATCTGAAACTCGGGTAAGCAGTGCCCGGCCCAGAGATCCGCCGGGGTGCAGTTTGGCAAAGTCTTCTGCCTGGAAACCGCGCGCCTCCAGCAGCACCATGGCCAGAGCATCGCAGAGAACGAGCATGGATGTGGTACTGGAGGTCGGTGCTAAATTCAGCGGGCAGGCCTCTTGTGAAACCTGCACATCCAGCACGCAATCGGCCTGCTTAGCCAGAGTCGATTGCAAGCCGCCTGTGATCGCAATGATCGGAAGGCTGAGGCGTTTCAGATGCGGCAAGAGATCCACCAACTCTGAAGTTTCACCACTGTAGCTGAGCAGGATTGCCAGATCACCAGGATCGATCACGCCCAGATCGCCGTGGAGCGCATCACCTACATTCAGGCAAACCGTGGTGGCTCCCGTGCTATTGAGCGTGGCAGCCAGTTTACGCCCGATGTTCCCACTTTTACCAACTCCACAAACAATGAGCTTCCCTCGGCTTTGCAGGCAGGAGCGCAGCCGTTCGATCGCCTGAGAAAAACCATCTCCCACACGAGCATGGAGCTTCTCCAACTCATCAATTTCGAGGCGGATCACACGGCGGGCTTGGTCAGGGTAATTCATTCTGTCTGGGTGTGTATCCTAGCGAGTGAATCACGCGCTGGCAATCTCGGGAAGCAGTCAGGCTGAACTCACAGACGATAATCCAGACTGATAAAGTCCCGCAGTTTCATGAGCAGGATTTTCCAAACAGGCAAAACATCTCCGTGCAGACGCGCGCTGCCGGTCATGCCTGGGCGCAAAGCATGATCTGCATTGGCAATGGAAACCAACACGCCATAAGTTGTTTCCAGTGGCTTGAGGCGGCCTTGTGCATCGGCTTCTGCAGCTAAATCTCCGCCGAGTGTGGCGACGAGATTGGGTGGTAATTCACGGGCAGGCGGCGTCTTTGCATCCTCAATCACTTGGCCTACAAAGGTGCGTCCAGGCCGCGCAGGCACACGCAGCTCGACCTTTTGACCGGCTCGGATATGGCGAGCTTGGCGTTCATTCAGTGGGATAAAAATCTGGATCGGATCTAGCTGAGCGATCTCACACAGAGCATCCCCTGCACGCAAACTGCCTGCGGCCAATCGCTGTAAATCAGGCGTGATGACGATGCCGTCACTGCCTGCTTTGAGTGTCAGACGTGCAACCAAGCGCTGCGCCTCCTGCGCGGCCCCTTTGGCCTGCTCCAACTGAGCTTGTGCCTGACGATAGGCGGCTGGATCACTGGCTCCGACAGTCATGTCTAGTTCACGACGCGCCCTTTCTTCCCGCAACTCGGCAGCGCGTGCATCCGCGGACAAACGCGGCTGACTGAGCACAGCCAGCACCTCTCCCGTTTTGACTTCCTGGCCACTGCGAGCCCGGATCTCCGTCACTCTACCGGCCACCTCCGCCCGCACAAACTCGGACTGCACTGGCTGCAAGACGGCAGGGCGCTCCACCTTGATCTGCCATGGCACTAACAGCAACAAACCAAGGACCAGAGCGATCCCCCCAAGCATGCACCATGGGCGACGCAGACTGGTTTTAGCAGCGGAAGCGCTGAGTTGTTTTTGAAAAAAAGTGATCACAGGCATAACCAACATCGAGACAAATGCACCGAGTCCCAGCCAGTCCCCCAACCAAGCCAGTCCATACGGTTTCAGCAAGTGATGGAATAGCATGGCAATACCTAAAGTCACCTGAAGCAGATAAAGCTGCGCTGCCACGCTGTAGAGGACAAACCATCCCCGGTTCCGCTGCGGCAGTAGATCCACACGGCCCTGAACACCGCCGTTAGCACCAAAGAAAAATCGCCGCGCCAGTTCGCTGACACACATTTGCGCTTTCGTCCGCAAATTCGGCACGTCCAGCAAATCGGTGAGCATATAATAGCCATCAAATTTCATCAGCGGATTGGCATTGAAGAGCACCGTCCAGACGCTGGTGATGAGCATGAGATTGAAGAGCAGTTGCTGCGTCGGCCCAGGCTGGGAGATAGCCCAGAGCAGCGTGGCCACAGCGGCGATCACCAGCTCAATGTAAATGCCGGCAGCAGCCACCAGAATACGGTGCCGCTTTTTCGGGAAGACATAACTATCCGTCACATCCGCATAGAGAAAGGGAGAGAAAATCATCATCATCGCCCCCATCTCATGCACCTCACCACCGTAGTGTTTGCAGGTCAGTCCATGACCAAACTCATGGATGATTTTCACCAAGATGGTCAGCACCCAAATGAGCGCTAAATTTGGCAGCGACAGAAAGTCATTCAGAGAGGGCTCAATGCGTGACCAATTGAAGCCAAAGACAATCAACCCGGCTAAAAAGATGATGAGACTGATCCCAAAACCCGTCCACGACCAGATCCAGCGCAGCCGCCCTTCCAGCCGAATCAAAAACGCGTCTGGGTCCCAGAGTGGGAACTTTAAAAAAAGCATCTTCATGAACCAACCCCATGGCGAGGTCGTCTGCGTCGAACGCCGATGCTGATCTCTTGCCAATAGATGTCGGGTCGCTGCAGCCGTGGTCTCCAGAAAGCCAGCCAGCAGCAATTCCTGGGCAAAACCCTGAACGCGCTCTGTGATCTCCTGCGTTGTCTGGCGCAGTGCCACCTGCGGCTGTGCGGCTGTGAAAGCCTGCCGGACCATGGCCACGCTGCGTTTTCCATCAAACAAAGCTGCCAAGGCATAATCCTCAGCTGGCAGCCGAAAGTATTTCAGAGACAACGGATCTTTGATGATGGCAAAAGAGAGCCCTTCAAAAAACTGATGGCTGATCTTTAAATCCGCCCGCAGAGCTGAGGGCACCGCAGCATCCCCCTCCACCATGGCGGTGGTGATGGATTCAGATGAAGGCAGCGGCGATTCCATGAAGCCGCTCAAAGTGCCCGCCTGAAGACTGGCTGCAAGTGCTCGAACACCTGCAATCGCGACTTGGTTAAGATTTTTCGAATCAATCCAAGCCATGACAGCGTTTAGGCTGACTGTCACTGCAGCCGTTTCACTGTTCTTATGCGCCTCCTCACCCTCCTCCTCATCCCTGCCCTAGCCATTGCTGAAGACTGGCCCGAGTTCCGTGGTCCCCAGCATCAAGGTCAATCCAGCGCCACCGGCCTGCCGACAGAATGGAATGCCAGCTTTAACAAAAACGTCGTCTGGAAGTCCGCATTACCCGGCATTGGATGGTCGTCCCCGGTCGCAGTCGGTGACAAAATTTACCTCACCTCAGCTGTGGCCATCGGCGGTGAAGAGAAACCTGTCGTGGATCGCAGCCTGCGTGCCGTGTGCGTCTCCGCCACCGATGGTAAGATCGTTTGGGACAAAGAAGTCTTCCCCCAAACAGCCGCCACCGCACCCAACATCCACAAGAAAAACAGTCACGCCAGCCCGACTGCCATCTACGAAAATGAGCGCCTCTATGTCCACTTCGGCCATCAAGGCACGGCTTGCCTGAGCGCCGCCGATGGCACCCCCGTCTGGACCACACGCGAGTTTGCCTACAAGCCCGTGCATGGCAATGGCGGCAGTCCCGTGATCGAAGGAGATCTACTCATCTTCAATGCAGATGCAGAAGCTGATCCAGCCGTCATCGCCCTGGACAAAGCCACTGGCAAACAACGCTGGAAATTTGCCCGCGTGAGCGATGCCAAGCGCAAGTTTTCCTTCAGCACGCCACTCATGATTGACGTCAATGGCAAGCGTCAGCTCATCACCGCGGGCAGTGGCGTCGTCAACGCGCTGGACCCGGTGACAGGCAATGAAATCTGGAAAGTGCGCTATGATCAAGGCTACTCTGTCGTGCCTCGTCCAATCCATGCTCACGGCATGGTTTTCATCGCCACGGGCTATGATAAACCGACCGTGCTCGCCATCCGTGTGGATGGCAGCGCTGATGTGACTGACAGCCATGTCGCGTGGAAACTCGAAAAATATGCCCCACACAATCCTAGCATGGTGGTCGTGGGAGATGAACTTTATCTTGTGGCCGATAACGGCCTGCTTTCCTGCCTAGACGCCAAAACTGGAACAGCCTATTACCAAGAACGCTGCACCGGCCCCATCAGCGCTTCCATTCTCCATGCCGATGGCAAGTTGTATCTCCAGGATGAGAAAGGCCTCTGCGTTATCGTCAAGCCCAGCAAGACCTTCACAATCATCGCAAAAAACGACCTCGCCGAGCGCTCGCTCGCCTCCTATGGCGTGATTGAAGATGATTTACTCATCCGCACAGAGCAGAATCTCTGGCGCATCGGCAGCAAGTGATCGGCTGACTTAGATCCCGCTGATTTTCGTCATGTCACTTGCCCTGTGAGCAGGGTGATTTATGGAATCATGCCCTCAGGCAAACATGATCGCTAACTTTGAAACCACCCAATGGAGTCTCATCCTGGAAGCCGCCGATTCCGGCCACTCCAGTCACATGAGCGCCCTTGAGCAACTCTGCCGCCGCTACCGGCCACCCCTGCTCGCCTTTGCTCGTGGCTTTGGCCTGAAGGACCAGGATGCACAGGATGTCATCCAGTCCTTCTTTCTGCATCTGCTGGAGAAGAATTTACCCAGCCGAGCCAATCCAGAACTGGGAAGATTCCGCAGCTTTCTGTTAGGCTCTTTGAGAAATTTCATCCACGTCACCCATCGCAATGCTACCCGGGAACGGCGCGGCGGTGATCCCAGCACTCATGTCAGTCTTCAGGATGAGAACCATGATTTGGAAAGTGAGCTAGCCAACGAAGAATCTCCCGACTTAGCCTTTGATCGAGAATGGGCACACACGCTCATTCAAATAGCCCTGGATGAATTGGAGAAAGAGCAGGCCACCCAAGGCACCACAGAGCGCTATCTGCTCATGCGTCCGCTCCTCCTAGATCCTGAAGGCCGCGACACCGTCTTTGCCGAACTCCAGCAGCGCTTCAACATGGCCGACGGCGCCGCCCGAACTGCCCTCAGCCGCCTGCGCACCCGCTTCCGCGAACTCGTCCGCGCCGAGGTCCTCCGCATCGTCCAAAACCCCAACGATGTCGATGCCGAAATCACGCATCTCCTAAAGATGCTGCGGTGATTCGTGTCGTTTACTGCATCGCTTCGACCATAGCTTGGGTATAAGCTTCAAAGGCAGATTCATCATCGCGAAGTTTGACCATGAGCAGGCCGCGACGCAGGAGAAGTCGCAGGGCTAGTCCGCGTTCGGGTGGGCCGGCTTCGCGAACATGCTGGATGACTTCGTCTAACAAGAGACGAGCTTCATCTAGCTGACCCCGCTCCATCAGTAGGACGTTCAGATCTGCACGAGCACGCAAAAGCTGTGAATGCGTGTTCGGCAGCTTTAGCTTTCGTCCTTGAGAGAGGGCTTCCCGAAGCAGGGATTCAGCCTCACGCTGGTCCTCTTTCATGAGAGCAGAACCGAGTTGGCGACAGCAGGTCAGTGAAGCCTCCCCCAGATCGCCTTGCCAAGCTTGCGCCTCCTCAAGAGCTTGTCGGAAATATTTCACACTCTCGATTGGCTGGTCAGCATTGCGTTTCAAAACGGCTAGCGAGGTGTAGCAGGCGATGCGCTCCTCAGGCTGGATCTCAGTCGGCTTTTCTTGGATCAAAGTCAGAGCTTTCTCGGCGGCTTCCAGGCTGAGGTCCAGATTCATCTGAATAGCGGAAACTTGGCTGACCATGTTCAGCAACTTGCAGCGCTCATTTGGGCCGATGGGGAAACTTGGGGAGGCCGCGTTTTTCATGACTGGTAGCAAACCCGAGTCATCGCTGGAAATGCGCTTTTGAGAGCCCGCATGTTTCCACACATTGATGATCATTCCGGAGGCTTTTTCTGCACGTTCAGCTCTTTGCCTGGCCGAGCGGGCATCTGCCTGCGAAACGATGAAGCCAGCTACCAAAGCTCCTGCCGCAACCATGCAGGCAGTCGCCAAAAGGGCGTGTCGCTTTAAAAAACGACTCGTGATGTAAGCCACGCTTGGTGCACGCGCGGTCACAGGTCGAGAATCCAAAAAACGCTGCACATCTTCAGCCAGTGCATTGGCTGAGGCATAACGCCTAGCGCGCTCAGCCTCCAGGCAGCGGCGAATGATCCAATGCAGATCTCGCGGCGGTGAGGGGCCTAGCATCTCTGCAAGCAAGGCACCCATGGCAAAGACATCACTGCGAGTATCCACATCCCCACTACCAGCACACTGCTCGGGGCTCATGTAACCCTTTGATCCCAGCACTAGGGTAGCATCATTTTCATGAGCTTCCGCAATGGCGCGAGCGATCCCGAAGTCGATCACCTTCACTTGGCCAGCCGAGACGAGCACATTACTAGGCTTCAAGTCACGATGAATGATCCCCTGCTGATGCGCATGCTGAACCGCGCCACAGAGCTGAAGAAAGAGCCGCAACCGACTGCTGAGATCCAAGTCTTTTTGCCGACACCAATCCGTGATGAATAAGGCATCCGGCACAAGCTCCATAGCCAGATACGGCTGCCCTTTGGTACTTTCACCGGCGTCTAAAACGCGGGCGACATTCGGGTGGTTCATCTGCGTCAGCGCCTCAAGCTCCTGCTTAAATCGACGCAAAATTTCATCGCTGGCCATGCCTGGCTTTAACATTTTGAGCGCAACCTCACGCGTCAAAGGCTCCTCCTGATGCGCTAACCAGACGCGAGCAAAACCGCCCTCTCCGAGCAGTCGCACAAGCCGATACGGACCGACCTGCTCTCCATTGATATCGACAGGAAGAGAGGATGCACTTTCACTCATGATCCGCCTCCTGCTTCTGAAGTTCTGCCGCGCGTTTACGCGCCCATTGAGCCGTCTCTAAATCACCCGCTATCTCTGCGGCGGAGCTTCCCTCTTGCAGCAGCTTTTCATGCATGACGACAGTTCCAGGAAAGGAACCTTGCTTGATCGAGTCGAGCACTTCTTTGATTCCACGATACGCAGGTGGCCCCTGATCCGTGGCAGAACCGATCATCTGGTCCAGATGCGTAAGTAAAACCGCCTGCATCTCCAAAGCAGCCTGAAGATAAAGCTCAGCACGACGCTTTTGCCAGAGCGCTAAGCCAGTCGCGCTGATGAGCCCCATGACGACAATCAAAATCGCCGCAGCAGCCACGCGATGCCTGCGTAGCCAGCGATTGAAAACATAGAGCCGAGTCGGCGGATGCGCACTCACAGGTCGGCCCTCCTGATAATGACGCAAGTCTTCCTCCAAACTCTCCACCGTGGCATAGCGACGCGCAGGATCTTTTTCCAAACAACGCAGCACGATCCAGTTCAGATCATCCTCATGATTCATTGGCGGGCGGGCCACGACCTCGCGAATGTGGTAGAGCTTATCATCCAAGGACAACTGACTGGAGAATGGCAGATAGCCTGCGATCAACTCATAGAGGATGACTCCCAAAGCATAGATGTCTGAGCGTGCATCGACCCGCTCCCCTGCCAAGGTCTGCTCTGGGCTCATGTAAGCCGGAGTGCCGATGAGCCGATCGTGTCGCGTCATCCAAGTTAAATCCCGCTGTCCGTCATAACTCAGAGCTTTGGCGATCCCAAAGTCGATCACCTTCACCTGCGAGCTTCCATCCATCTGGGCGACGAGGATATTTGAAGGCTTCAGATCCCGATGAATGACACCCTTCTCATGCGCATGTTGAACACTGGCACAAGCCTGACGAAACAACTCCAGCTTCTCAGCCAGATTCAGTCTCAGACCCCGGCAGTGACTGGTGAGCGATGATCCATCCACCAACTCCATGACGATGTAAGGCCGATCATCTGGCGTCAGTCCCGCATCAAAGACCAAAGCAATCCCTGGATGATCCAACCGCGCCAGCACCTGCTGCTCACGCTGAAACCGCGCCAGCACCTCTTCAGAGTCGATGCCAGGCTTGATCAGTTTTAAAGCCACCTCTCGGCGCACTGGCGAACTCTGCTCTGCCAGCCAGACCACGCCAAAACCACCTTCCCCCAGCTTTGACTTCAGCTCATAAACCCCGACCCGCGCCCCTTCATGCATCTGCCAGACCTCTTCACCCAGCAACACACTCTCCAATGCCGCGACAACGGCAGGCTTGGAAAGACGTTCATTCGACATTGGAGGGGATGGGTGGTGGTGATTTAATGTAAACGTACAATGATCTACTTCCACCAAGTCCGAAGTCGATTCTTTTGTCACGATCCTCGTGAAACGCAATCATGAAGACCAACGGCCTTCTATCCAATAGCACCTCACTTCATTATCTGACAAAGAAAAACGACTGTGAAATTGTGCAGTTCAGGCGAGCTGAAGCTCGGGACTACTTCTCCGCGAACATTTCAGATTTACTTCGTGACGCTCGTCTCATTGGTTCTCATCTTTTTCTTCGTCTCCGCCTCAGCACGGGCTCGCCATTGAGCGGCTTTGTCGGGGGCACCGGATTCTTCATAATGCTTGGCCAGGGTTTCGATGTGGTCGTTGTGATAGGGATAGGGGAAGTCTGCGGTGACGCTGCTAAAGACTCGAGTGAGGAGTTGATCTAGCTTTTCCCAGTGCTGAAGCTGCACGTAAACTTTGGCCAAACTCAGGGCCGTGGACCGAGCGGGGCGGGCTTTGAGTTGATAGAGTCTGACCTTCTCTTCAAAGACACTCTCAAGCACTGTCTCCGCCTCTTGCACCCGACCCATCTGCATGTAGTCAGCCACGCGATTGTTTTCGAGTAGAAAGACATAATAACTATCTGGCTGCTTTTGCCCGCGCTCAAAAGCTAGGGCTGCGAGCCCGACCTCTAAAGCCTCTTCATGGCGCTTGAGGTCGCTGAGCAGCTTCCCTTTTCTTATCATGAGGCGCATGTAGGTGCCATGATTCTCTGGGGAGCCTGCTTTGGTTTTGGCCAGCTCGATCAAGCGGCTCATAAGGCTGAGTGCTTCCTCTTCTTTGTGTTCCCGAATGAGAAGCTCTGCTAGGTCGGCTTGGGATTGAAGGATATTGGCTCCGGATTCTGACAAGCCCACAGCACGGGCATTAGCAATGGCGGCGTCTAGCGTGGTTCTGGCAGATGGGTCACCTGCCTGCATCAGGGCGGAGCCGAGGTTGCGCTGAAGGTGGACTGCGCGTGAGCTGACGCTGCCCAGTTCCTGAATAGCCAGCTGGTGAGCTTGGCGCAAAACAGGCACGGCTTCAGCATAGCGCTTGCTGTTTTTTAAGCTGACGGAGAGAGCTTCCAGGCAATCCATCTCCAGCCGTGGAGCACCCTCAGGATCACTCTGGGTTAGGCTCAAGGCCTGACGAGCGGCCTTTTCCGCACGGTCGTGAAAGCCCTGTGCATTCAAGGTCGTGTGGGCCGCCAAGATAACTCTGCAGCGACTGCTCAATCGGCCATCAAAAGCAGGTTGGGCGACTCGATTAGCAAGCGCCTCGGCGACCGTGGCCACGGACCCATAGCCATCACTCGCGACGACCTTCCAGACATCGATCAGCTCAGCGGTCATGGCTGCTGCCTGGGCTTCTCGTTTGCGGGCTGTTTGAGCCTGATTCAAAGCAACGCAGGTGCCGATGATGAGGCCCAAGAAAGAGATGAAGAAGGCTGCGGCGGTGGCTTTATGCCGATGGATCAGACGGCCAGCAAGATAGCTCACGGTGGCTGATCTGGCAGTGATGGGGCGGCAGTCGATGAAGCGGCGGACATCCTCTGCCAGTGCATGGGCACCGGGGTAACGCTGACCACGCTCGGCCTCTAGACAACGCTGAATGATGGCTCGTAAATCCCGCTGCGGCGAGGTGCCGACGAGATCCTGCAGCAAGGCACCGAGGGCATACACATCACTGCGGATGTCCACATCATCACTGCCAGCAGCCTGCTCTGGGCTCATGTAGCCTGCGGTGCCTAGAGCGGGGCTGGGCTCAACGTCAGTCAATGCTTTAGCAATGCCGAAGTCGATCACCTTCACACCACTGGTATTCACGAGCACATTGCTGGGCTTGAGATCACGATGGATGACGCCCTGCTGGTGCGCATAATGGATGGCGGCACAGACGTCTAGAAAGAGAGTCAAGCGTGACTTTAGATCGAGCGAATGCAGGCTGCACCAGTCGGTGATCGGGGCAGCGTCTGCCACAAGCTCGACCACGAGGTAAGGCTGCCCTTTCGGCCCATGCCCAGCATCTAGGATGCGGGCGATGCCTGGGTGCTGGAGCTGCGCCTGCGTCTCTAGCTCAAACTGAAAACGCGACAGCACGCCCACACTATCCATGCCGGGCTTGAGAATCTTTAAAGCCACACGACGCGCCAGCGGAGCCTGCTGCTCTGCCAGCCAGACTTTGGCAAAGCCGCCCTCACCGAGCGGTCTGACTAGAGTGAAGATGCCAAACGAGGCTCCCTCGGCGAATGACTGAAACGAATGGGCGGACGCTTCACTCATGGCTTCTTGGGCAGCTTGAGCATGCTGAGCTTTTCTGCGGTCCAAACGGTGTAGGGATGGTTGGCACCAAATAAGTTGAGCTGGCGCTCATAAACACTTCGCAAAAGAGCTTCACCTTCAGTGAGCTTTCCCGACTGTAGAATGGTGTAGGCTTTCAGTGACTGGACGAGGGGATGAGTTTATCCGCGACGTCGATGGCCTCTTGGTAAAGACGCGCGCTGTAGTAGGCTTGGAGCAGCCTGATCTGAAGCTCGGAGAGGACTTTTTCATCAGTGATGTCGTGAGCTTTCTCATGAACATCTTTCTGAAGTTCAAGATACCCTGCCATACCTACAACACGCATAGCATCAGCGACGAAGCATTGGATTTGTAAGGTGCGGTAGTGACGGTCTCCGAGCTGCGCCTTAGCCTCAGCAAGCCAGGGCTGACCACGCTGCACGGCTTCCTGATGCTTTTTGAGATTTTCAAGCTGACTGAGTGTCTGCACGCGGTCCTTACAGAGTTCAATGAACGGCAGACCTGGGATGCTCTCTGCCAGAGAGAGTGCCTTTTCCTGAGCCCAAAGGGCGCTTGTGTGGTCACTGGCACTGGAGGCTGCAGCGCCAGCTTCCTGTAATATTTTGCGCTGGATTTGGGGTGATCCTGGAAAGGTGCCCGCCTTAATCTGCGCCAAGACTGTTTTAGCCAGATCAAAGGCCTGAGGGGGATGATTGAGCTGTGAGCGGCTCGTGCTGAGCATGCTTTCAATCAGCGCTGACTCGACAGCCTCGGCTTCACGCAGTTTGAGATTTGCCTCATGGGCCTGCCAGAAGGCCAAGCCTGCGCCTGTCGTGAGTGCTAACATGACCATGATGCTTAGCGCTGCGGCAGCGCGGTGCCGCTGAAGCCATCTCCTGAGCTGGTAACTGCGCGAAGGTGGGTGGGCGCTGACGGCTATTCCTAGCTGCCAGTTTTGAAGATCGGCATCCAAGACATCCACACTGAGATAGCGGCGTACGGGATCTTTTTCCAGACAGCGCAGACAGACCCAGTCGAGATCACCGCAGCTCGGCGATGGACGGGCGGGCTCGACCTCCCGTATATGTGTGAGTTTCTCATCCAAAGAGAGATCATTGCCAAACGGCGGACTGCCAGTGAGAAGATCATAGAGCAAGGCACCCATGGCATAAAGATCCGTGCGCACGTCGGTGGTGCCGTCTGCGGTCGTCTGCTCTGGACTCATGTAGGAGGGCGTGCCGAGCAGCCGCCTTTCACGCGTCATCCATGTCAGATGATGTTGTCCTTCATGACTCAGAGCTTTAGCAATTCCAAAGTCGATGATCTTTGGCTGAGGCTGGCCATCCACTTCGGTGATGAGAATGTTGGACGGCTTTAGATCACGATGAATGACGCCTTTTTCATGAGCATGCTGAAGAGCGGTACAAACCAGGCGAAAGAGCGCCACCCTTGCTTGCAGAGTCAGCTCATGATCTCTGCAATATCGAGTGATGGAGACTCCATAGACCAACTCCATGACAAAAAAAGGCCTCTCTTGCTGCGTGAGTCCTGCATCAAAGACACGAGAAATACCCGGATGATCCAGCCGCGCCAGCACCTGCTGCTCACGCTGAAAACGTGCCAGCACCTCTTCGGAGTCGATGCCAGGCTTGATGAGCTTCAAAGCTACCTCCCGCCGAATAGGCTCCAGCTGCTCAGCACGCCAAACAATGCCAAAGCCACCCTCACCAAGTTCTTCGATCAGTCGATAGGGGCCGATGCATTCGCCCGCAAAAGATTCGCCTTGATTTGCCCCGCCCAATACATCCTCCAGCACGCTCGCGATACGCGAACGTGTGAGGATGGGGCTGCTGCTATGAAGAGACGAGGACATCACAAAGGTGGATCTCATGAACGATCTGTCAGCCCGCCTGTCAATGCACAGACCTGAAATCAGAAAGTGATCTGGACCATGACAGGAGATGTGGTTCCGGTGGCATGACCAAATAGGTAAGCTCCCCCATAGTAGTCTTTAATGATGATGCCACGGATGGTCCGCGTGCGGGCTTTGGTGATGCCGAGAATGGTGTCCGTGGTGACAATGCTACCCGTCACTAACCCAGTCGTGGCACTGAAAGTCAGTGCGGGTTTTCTAGCGCTCACGCCAAAGGTGAACTTGCCAGCTGTGCTGAATGTGACGCTTTCATAGATGCGTGAAGCGATCTCTCCCGGGGTCTCGAAGAAGGTGAGTTGACCGGCACCATTCGGATCCATGAAATTATACGGGCGCGTATTCAGAGCCGGCTTCACCCAGAGGTGGCCTGTCATGTATTCATTGAAGTCGATTTGTGAGGGCAGATAAACGGCACTTGGGACAGCATCTTTGTGGTAAAAGGTATCGGTACGGAAGTCATCATCCGCATCCGTCATACCCTGGATGCCATAACCGTCAAAAGTGAAGCTACCCTTGCCGCTCTGCACAGCCAGAAAGCCTGGTGCGGAAAACTCGTCTGTTTCAAAGACATCACAAAGAGCACTGCTGAGCGTGATCGGCGTGCCATCACCTGTGAAGCCCACCGCCGTCACCGCACCGGTGACGCTGACGCTGACACGCAAAAATCCGCGAGCTGCTGGCAAATTATTGAAGGATAAATTGTTCGCCACATTGTAGCTCCCAGCTATGCCAGCTGGCGCTGTTTTAGGAAAAGTGAGGTAACGTGGCATGTCCGCAAAAGCCTCTGCTCCATCGATCTCGATACCGATTTGACCCTGGCCTCTGGCATCTAAATAGACACCAATCGGCGTCAGCGGCACCGCCCCTGGTGCCACGACTCGTTTGATCGCCTGACGACTTGTGCCATTGGCTAAAAATTGGCCTGCGAAACGATAAAAGGTAGGCCCGACTTGAAGCACCACACTGTAGGAACCTAGTGCCGTCGTCGTGACGGTGACTTGCCCATGTTTTTTGAGATCTGTTCTATCAATCTGCCAAAGCCCACGACGCGTCTGCGCTACAGCTTCGAACTGGAGTAAGCGGAGCACCACATACCGATTCTGCGTCGTGACTTTTGACGGGTCCGCACCATCCACCGCGATGAAGTAAGTGGTGCCAGCAACCGCATAGAAGGTGACCTTGGCCAGATTATGATCCACGTTCAGAGAAGAGTTCCCATGAAGATCATTGGCCACAATGCGTGTCAGCGCATTGACCCCCGACCCCGTATAAACGGATAACACCGTATCCTGCATCAATCCGGGGCCATTGTAGCCGTAGGTCAGCGTGGCTCCTGTATCGATGGTGCAAAAACCGCTGACCGTCGGTGTCCACTTCCACCACGCGCTTTTCCCCGCAGTCAGACTCGGATGATTAGTCGGGTTGCTGGGATTATGAGTGGCCTCATTCGTCTCAAAGGTCATGGAAAAAAGATCCGTTAAACCAGAAAAGGCATCATCTCCTCTGGCAGGAATGACCGTTGCAGAAGCAAAGTTGTCCTCGCCAGTCGTAAAGGCCTGGATTGAAAGCGGCATGACCAGCACGCTGATCATAAGAAGTTTAGAGAGTGTTTTCATGAGTCTTCGGATTTGGGTAAACAGCACTGGCAGGTCTTAAAAATTCACGACTTCCATATACAGGTTCTTCGTGGTGCCGGAGGCGTAGCCCCGCAGCCAGGTGTTTGGGCCTTCACGGAAGATGAGGCCCTGGAGACTGCGTGCCCGCGCCTTGGTGACGCCGAGGATCGTATCTGTGGTGGTGATGCTGCCGGTGAC
>JAPLUM010000274.1 GCA_026397605.1 Verrucomicrobiota bacterium
TTTCCGGACGGTGTCGGAGATGTCTTGGAAGACGGGGGCGAGCTCGCTGGCTGGGGTCTCAAAGAGATCGAGATCTTTTTGGATCAGAAGGAGAGCGGTGTATTTGCCCTTAAGATCGCGCTTGGCGAGGAAGCCTGCGACCATGGTGCCACCGGGTTTTTCAGCGGAGTCACGAAGGACGAGGGGATCCTGACGCTTGCTGGGGACGACGATGTGACGGGCGCTTTTGAGGGCCTTCTTGGCGGCTTCCCACCATTTTTTGTAGTCGGCCTCAGCGATGATGTGGGGCTTGAGTAGGCCTTCGAGCTTATCGAGTGACATCTGGCTTCCGGAGGATTTCAGGGCGAGCTCGACGATGGCTGAAGGGTCTTTTTTGGCCATTTCCTTCATGCCTGCCAGATCACTGAGGCGGCGGGAGAGGATGTGGGTGTCTGGGAGGACTTCTAGGCTGGTGAGGGCAAAAGAGGTCTTCAGGCCGTGACCGGGCTTGCCTTCAAAATCAATGAGGATCTTGTCAGACATGATGTCCCAACTGCTGACTCGGCCTACGCCCCAGCTTTTATGCAGGCAATAGCTTCATTGGACCCAGAGCCGTTTTGCCTTACGCCGGAGGTGGCGATTTTTGGGTAAATTGATCTTTGCCGGGCCGCCCGGATGCAGCATGGAAAGGGCAGCCTGGATGTCCGTGGTCTCAATGCCAGTAAGGCAGAGATGATCTGTGAGCCATGTTTGAAGGAGTCGGCTGAGGATGGCGGAAGGCTCGGCGCGCAGCGCGGGTGTGAGCTGCAGACTGCCGTCTGAAGAAATATGTGATTTAGCCAATTGAGCGGCCATTTGGCTCAGGGCTGCGTCGTCACGCTCGGCTTGGCGGCCGAGTCGGGCGATGATGGGCGCGACGTCTCGCCCGAAGACGTCATTGAGCAAGGGCAGGACCTGGTGGCGTAGGCGGTTACGCCGATGCTGGAGGGAGCTGTTGCTGGAGTCTTCGCGGTAAATGAGCTGATGCTGGGTGATGTAGGCATCGATCTCGGCACGCCTCCATTCTAAAAGAGGGCGCTGCAGGGTAAGGCGCTGGGCTCCACGGTTGAGTTGGGTTTCCTGGGCCATGCCGCTGAGGCCGCTGACGGAGGTGCCACGGCAAAGATTGGCCAGGATGGTCTCTGCCTGATCGTCGGCATGATGGGCGAGGAAGACGGTGCTGGCGCCGTGTTTTTCAGCCATGGCAAAGAGGAAGTCGTGACGCAGCTGGCGGCCCGCGGTTTCCAGAGATAGCTGGTGCTTTTTGGCAAAGACGGCGACATCGCGCTTTTGGATCTCGCAGGGTAAAGCGTGCTGCTTGGCGAGGCGGCGGATGAGGGCGGCGTCCTGGCCGGACTCGCGACCGCGGAGTCCGTGGTTGAGATGGCAGAGGATGATGTTTCTGCGTCCCTGAGACAGCAGCCAATGCAGCATAACGACGCTGTCACGCCCGCCGGAGATAGCGACTAGTACGGGGAAATCCGCCTCCGAAGTTGGTTGGGCTTTGGCGGCGGATTTCATGGCGTATCATCTGATTCTGATTATTAGCGCTTATCCTAAAAACCAGTTTCATGTTTCAAGTCTATGGTTTCAAGTCCTAAAGCTCAAAGCGGTGTGACCGAAGTAGCCGACACTTTTTAAGTATTCTGATAATACGTCGCAGCGCCCTGACTGAGAGGACTTTGAACTTGAAACTTGAAACCTGAGACTTGAAACTCGGATTTAGGCTTATTGGGGTCCTATTAGCGGTTAAAATCTGTGCATGCGGGGGTTGATCTGCCCATAGCCTTTTTTTAAACCGCTAATGGCCGCTGATGAACGCTAATAAAGATTGATGTGACATGAGGCCAGATCCGAGTTTCCAGTTTCAAGTTCTCTGAATCAGGGCATTACGAGAAAATGCCGGCATACTCAAAAGGCGAGGGATGCGATGGACACCGATCGTTAGACTCATGCCGCGAAACATTGAACCTGAAACTTGAAACAGGATTTTAGGCGCTACGCAGCGGCGGTGTCCTCTGGCTCGATGAGGCCATATTCACCGTCTTTACGGCGGAACATGATGGCGAGCTTGTGCGTGGTTTGATTGTGGAAGACGATGAATGGGCGGGCGCTCATTTCGAGATCCAGGACAGCCTCGTCTGGGAAGAGTGGGCGGACTTTATAGGGTTCCTTGTGCACATAAGCGGCCTCGATGGTTTCTTCTTCGCCGTGGAGATCGTCGGCATGGAAGACCTGTTCTTCGATGTGACGGATACTGCCGTTTTTGCGTGGGCGATGGGATTTGAGGAGGCGTGTTTTGAACTTGCGCATCCGGCGCGCAATCTTGGAGGTGGACTCGTCGATGGAGGCGTAGATGTCCTCTGTGGTGCTCTTCACTTCAATGACGATGTGGTCGGCACAGAAGAGGATGATTTCAGCGATCTGGCGGTGATGCTCGATGTCGAGAATGACCTTGGCTTCGATGATACGCGGATAATCGAGATGCAGGCTTTCGATCTTTTTGGTGGCGTATTCACGGATAGCGTCTGTGATTTCCACATGGCGACCGGTGATGATGATTGGTAGGTTGACGTTGTGCTTTTGCATGGTGTGTGTCTCCTTTTTTAGGGGTGATTGTTTTGGGTGAAAGGGGGATTACATGGTGAAGTCCTGGCCTAGATAGAGGCGGCGGGCTTCAGGATCATTGACGAGGATTTCTTTGGTGCCATGGATTCTGACCTGACCTTCGTAGATGAGATAGGCGCGGTCCACAATATTCAATGTTTCACGCACATTATGATCTGTGATGAGAATGGCGAGTCCAGCGCTGCGTAACATACGAATGATTTCCTGAATCTCACTGACAGCGATTGGGTCAACTCCGCTGAAAGGTTCATCCAACATTAATAACTTTGGTGAAGTCACCAAGCTACGGGCGATGGTGAGGCGGCGTTTTTCTCCGCCGGAAAGGGTGAGCGCGAGGCTATCGGCAACATGGTCGATGCCGAACTTCTCCATGAGCTGCTGAGTCTGATCTTCCCGCTCCTTTTTAGAATAGGGCTGCGTCTCCATGACAGCGAGGATGTTATCCCGGACGGTGAGGCGGCGGAAGATGGACTCTTCCTGCGGGAGGTAGCCCATGCCGAGTCTGGCGCGCTTGAACATGGGCTGGTGGGTGGCGTCTTCGCCATCAAAATAGACTTTGCCACCATTCGGCTGCACGAGACCGACGATCATGTAAAAGGTGGTGGTCTTCCCTGCTCCGTTTGGTCCGAGCAGGCCGACGATCTCCCAAGCTTTGACTTCAATGTCCACGCCATTGACGACGGCGCGGCCATCATAGACTTTTTTCAGGCCCTGGGTGTAAAGCAGGCGCTCAGTAGAGGAACTGGGCACGTCGATAGGCCGTAGGATATGAGCCTCAGGCATGACGAACTCCTCCTCCATCAAAGGCAGGGTTTCATCCTGAGTCGATTTACGTTTAGGCCGTGGCACGGGAAGATTACCGGGATGAGGGTTGAGGGGCGGCAGGCGCTGCTGCAGCTGGAGCTTCATCACTGAGGATGACTGTGCGCGAGCGGGGATTCGACGAGAACTTGCCGTTTTTATCAAACATCATCTTGGTGTCTGGCTGAATCGCGATTTGCAGGAGATTGCCACGCTGCACCTGGGGATTGTCGCTGAGAATGATGTATCCCGTGGCCTTATCATAATCCAATCGGCGGCATTTCCCCAGCTGAATGTTACCCTGCTCATCCCGTCTTTCGATGGTGACCGTTGGCCCCCTAGCGATGGCTTTTTTGATGGGAACATCGTCGGGAGCTTTCTCGGCTGGCTTGGTGAGCACGGGGTCATTGGCCGTTTTGGGGTTAGGCTTAGAATCCGGTTTTTCCACGGGTTTAGCAGCTTTCTTGTCAGCCTCTTCCTTCACCATATAGACTTCCAGCTCCTCACACTCGATGTAGAAGTCTGGACTGCGGGCGCGGACGTTGCCGGTGTAGATGAAGATGGCTTCTTTGAGATCAAAAACGGAATTGTCTGCCTCGATCACCACGGTCGGCTGGGCTTTTTTAGCTGGGTTGGCAGCTAATGGAAGCAGGGCACCGGGCTTGGGGCCCTCTATCACAGGAGCGGCAGGGGCAGGTTCAGCAGGTGCTGGCATGAGTGCGCCGATTGGCAGACCTTTGTTCTTCAGCAAGTCCTGAGCCTGCGGCAGTATGGACTGCGCAGCAGACTTAGCAGCCTCCATGGCTTTTGCCTTGGCTTCGGGGGATTGCAGAGCTGCCTTGGCGGCATCAGTGACACCTTCGGGTAGCTTTTTGAGCAATTGCTTGGCGGCATCTTTCGCCTGATCTAGCTGACCATTGGACTGAGCTTGACGGAGCTTTTCCGTGGCCAGTTCCATTTGCTTGCGCTGATCTGAAGAGGGCGTGCCTAGCCTGGATGCGCCTTGACCATGCAGAGCCAGCTGGAGGCTCAATTGAGTGAGCAAAAGGGTGACGAAAATTCTCATGTCATTTCTGGGGAGGCTGGGCGGGCGCTGGCGATTGGGCTGGGGACTTTTTTTCTGTTAGCGTGCCTGTGTCAAAGATCAACGTGCGAACGCGCCCCTTCATGCAACCGATGGAGGAGGCCGCATCAAAGACGAGGGAATCCCCAGAGGTCTCGAAGTCGGAGCGGGTGACGACGCTACGCTCCCCACTGCGCAGAAGCTCATCCGCCAGGTGATACACAGCACTTTTCAGATCGATGTGCATGGTCTTGTCGGGAGTCTCTGCATAGACGTCTATGGTGACTTTTTCAGCCAGCAGTCGGTCGTCATCGACACGGGTGAGGGTGTCTGCATGCAGCTCAGAGGATTTTTTGCCCGCTTCATCAAAGGATGGGATGATCACGCCACGGTTGACCAGGCCCTGGGGCACCATTTGCCCAAAGGAGCTCATGCCACCCTGTTTCTTTTTTTCTTCCGAGAGTAGAAGACTCGACAAGGTTAGCACCACGAGGCCTGTGATCAGGGCCATCTTTGAGCGATGGGTGACGAGGCGACTCATCTTACACATCCTCCTGGACGACCGCGTGGATTCTTCTGAGTTGACCGATGACGTGGGCGATCTCTGAGAGGGGCACCTGATTGGGACCATCGGAGAGGGCTTTGGTGGGATTGGGATGCGTCTCCATAAACACACCATCACAGCCTGCGGCGACAGCGGAGCGTGCCAAAACTGGGGCCAGGATGCCGTCTCCACCTGTCGTGGTGCCCTGGCCACCTGGGCGCTGCACGGAGTGAGTGGCGTCAAAAATGACACGATAGCCTAACTCACGCATCCAGTAGAGGCTGCGCATGTCTGCCACGAGATTCTGATAACCAAAGGTGGTGCCGCGCTCAGTAAATAGGAAGTTTTGGCAGCCGGTGCTGACTAGCTTATCAGCGATGTTTTTCACGTCCCACGGGGCCATGAATTGACCTTTTTTGACATTCACAGCCCTGCCTGTCTGACCTGCGGTGAGAATGAGATCTGTCTGGCGGCAAAGGAAGGCTGGGATCTGAAGCAGGTCGATGTGTTCTGCGGCGATTTTGGTCTCTTCTTCGGTATGGACGTCTGTGGTCACTGGCACGCCGAGCTTTTGGCCGATCTTCTCCAGCAGCTTGCAGCCGTCTTTGACGCCCATGCCACGGTAGGAACTGATGGCGCTGCGGTTGGCTTTGTCATAGGAGGCCTTGAAGATCCACTTCAGCCTCAGGCTATTGGCGATAGCACCTAGCCGCTCCGCCATGTCCCAAATGAATTCTTCACTCTCGATCACACAGGGCCCAAGAATAAACAAGGGTTCTGAACCATCGACTGAGACTGTGCCTACCTTAACAACTGGGAGCTTGAACATGCGAGTACTGTGAATTTGATGCGCAAGCAGAACGCCTGCGCTGAGGCAAACTAGCGGGCCTCATCCAAGCTGACAACCCTCAAGAAACGGGAACCTGAAATTCCTTCAGGCTCCCGTTCGAGGAAATCTAGTATCAGGGCGCTTTTTCAAGAGACACACTGCCTGAGATGGTTGGCGTGTTAGCTGCAGGTGTTGTCGCATTTGGCGGCAGCTGGTTGATGAGGAAATAACCGGTTCCGTAGGTTTGGGTGACACGAGGCACAATGCCTTGGGCACTGATGCGCTCACGAACCACTGCACCAAAATAATTAACCGTGCGCGGGATCACCAACGGAGCTTTCGGCAGCTGGGCGATGCTGTCACTCAGGGTGAATTTACCAGAGAACAGGCCACTGGCGGGCACAGCGGCGAGAGTCGTCAGCGCAGGATTTGCAGGAGATGTCGTCGCCGTAGGCACCGTGACAACACTCTTCGCAGCGATGGTGACAGGGATGCTTGGATTCCGTGTAGCAGCGACATCCTGATTATACGGAACCGGGAAGGTCGTGGTTCGAACTGGGAGTTTACCATCTTCACTAAAGATCAATTCGGCATTCCGAGCTAGCGCATTAGGAGCAGCAGGAATCCCCAAAAAGACAGTTGGGTTAGGTAACACCGTTGTGGCTGCTACAGGTGGCAGATAACGACCGCCAACAGCAATCAAGGCCACAGGGGTCGTCACCGTAGTTGGAATCACCGCTGGAATATTAGGAGCCGTGGTAACGATCTGTGTCGTTCCGAATCCAGAGCGATAAGCCCTAGAAGACGCCAAGGCCGCGCCGTTAGGAGGACGCACTTGGGTGATGTTACCAAACAGATCGTTGTCGGTGCTAGGAACATTGGCCTCAATTTTCAACTCACCCAGCATCGATCCTTTCGTGGTCGTTGTGTACAGTGTGTTAAAGATGAAGAATTCACCATCAGGCCCCAAGAAATAAGACCCGGTGACAGGAGCTAGACTATCCGCAGCGCGGTAAGCTAGCGTGAATGTCCCAGATGCAGGAACGGCAAAGGAGCCAAAGCCCGAACCTTGAGGAACCAATGGATTCCCGATAAGCGGGTTCGTGGTCTCATTGCCAGGAAGTGAAATGCCAAACGTGTAATTGCCCACGTAAGCATCTGCCGTGGCCGAAACTCCGGCGACAGCTTTTGAAGCCCATTTATTGCGCCAGCCCTTAAAGGCCACCGTACTGGCCCCAGAGGTGATCGTGGCATTGGTCAGCATGGTGCCAGAAGGAGTGCCTGCTGGGAAGCTCAGGCCAAAACTGATCGTGAGTGCAGGCAGGGTCGCGGTAGCAGGAATAACGATGCTGGCAGTCGGAGTGCCTAAAGCACCGGTAGTGTTGTCCACCGTGATCTGGAGGATACCCTTGGCGAAAGTCCGGGCAGCC
>JAPLUM010000718.1 GCA_026397605.1 Verrucomicrobiota bacterium
CATGCTGTGGCCGACGAGGACCATCTGATCCATGCCTGGATCATTGTGATCTGGATCAAGCTTCTCACGTGCTTCTTTGAGCGACTCCCGCAGGCGACGCGCGGTGTTGGGAACTGCCATTCCGGTAGGGTAAAGAAAATACCAGGGTTGGTAATTGGCCCGCAGGACTGGGTCTGCATACATGGCATTGATGCATGGATACCAGATGTGAGGATCACTCAGCAATCCATGAACAAAGGTGACTGGGATGCGCTGAGGGTCATGTATTTCCAGGCGATAGAGCTTACTGTCAGCGATGGTCTTTTCTGGAAATAGTGCGCCGACGAGGGAAAAGCGGCGCAGGAATCCATTGTCGAGCGCCAGTTTTTTTGCGGCGCTGTAATTGGCTTCCAGTGCGATGGTCCGCTGGGCGATTTGAAGCGTTGGTTGGCGCAGAGGATTGTATAAATGCAGGCGTGCTTGGCGTGGCTGGCTGGGGTCTTGCGGCGCCGGCTCAAAGTCAATTAAGGCTGTGAGAGTCAGATGGCCGCCATTGAGTGGCATCAGCGGGTATTGCTGGGCCATTTTATTCGAGTAAGAGACTTCTCCGACAACGGGCACGCCAATGCCTGCTTCAGTCACATCACGTGATTTTCTGACATGAATGTTTTTTGCCAAGCGCAGCCGATCTAGCACTAAAGGTGAAATCTCTTGGGGAGAGCCTGGTGCAGGCTGAAGCTGCATTTGAAAGCTAGCAGTAGAGCCTTTAAAAACGCTATTTGGCTGCCATTGACGAGGCAGTTCTCTGCGGCTCCATTCTTCTAAGATGGAAGCGACTGCATGCTCGTAATCTGCTTCGGCTTGATGTCTCTTGCGCGAGGAATTGGAACTGTCTTTCCAGATGTCCCAGGCTGCAGCTGCTGTGCTGAGTTGGTTGGCAATGCGTCCTTCGCTAAATCGATTCAGAGACCAGAAAGGCGGCTTTACCGTCGGTGACTTTGGAGCATGGACGCAACCAGCCAGTAGGATTAGGGGTGCTAGAAGCGGTAGAAAACGTGAGAACACAAGAAGGTCAGAAGTTCAGGAAAGATCCTGCATTCTTTGCTGAGGGCTCGCTGGCAATCAAGAGCGCATCCAAGAAACTGAGGCCGGTTTTTACATGCCTTTCGGCATCCAAGGCTCCAGCTTGCTAACCTCTGCTTTCGCTTCGGCGCTGACAGGAATACCCCAGGCATCAAAGAAGGGGCCGAGGTTCTTTTGGGTAATCTTTGAATAGCGGATGAGGAATTGATCGCGGCGCTCGTCATCGCCCTTTGGTGCCGGGCCAAAGCTGCTGTCTGCAAAGCTGTGCAGGTATTGGTGCCAGCTGTCCCAGCCAAACTCCTGCATAAGTTGGATGTAGGTGGTAAGTGCCAGGAAAGGATCACTCTTCCATGCCTGCCATTTGATCGGAGCACGCTTGATTTTTTGCAGGTTTTCTTTTCGTGCTTCTTCGCTGATGGCTGGGTGGCCGATGAGCCAGTCTTTTTTCAGCACCTCATGGTAGCAATACATGCCGATGACGTTGTTGGTGACTTCACCAGTGCCATCAAACGTGAAGTCTCCGCGCTGGTGGTTATGCCCGATTTCATGATAAAAGCCCCAGCCGGGGAACTTCAATCGACTGAATGTGACCATCTCTGGCGCTGCGCTAGTGGGGATCATGATGGGGTAGCCGCTGTGCATGTAGCCTGCGCTGATCTGAACGTCTGCGACGATCCGCTCAGGGCGTTTGCGCTCCGCGGTTTGGTTGGTGATTTCATCCTGAGCGGCGACGACTTTTTGCCAAAAGGTCATCAGTTCTGTGGGATTGTTCACGTTGCGTGCAACGCTACTGGGAAACGAGATGATTAAGTTTTCACAGGCCATTTCTGCCCAGATGCCGGGGCGCTTTTTGAGCTCAGTGTTCCATTTGGCATCGTCGTCTTTTCCCAAGACGAAGAATGGGGATGAAACGGCACCGCTGATGATAACGGTCATGGCTGCGCTCTCGGCTGCTCGGCTGGGGACTTCAATGTAGATGAGCCCGCCAAAGGCGCTAGCTGTCTTGGTGACAGGGGCTGTGAGTGGTGTGCTTTTGGTAATGTCTGGTGCGCGCTGCCATGTGTCTAGATGGTAAAGCGTATCGCTATGGCAGCCGATGCGCACAGCGTAGCCTTTGTCAGCATGGCTAGGCGGCACGGTGATGGTCACGGTTTCGCCTGCGGCTGCGTAAAGCCCCGTACTGGTCCAGCCGGGAATCGCCGGATTGATGGGGATCTCTTGTGTGATGCGTGGTGAATCAGCAGGTGTCTGGCCAGGAAAGGCGACGTGGGCTGGATGTGCGGTCACGGCCTCACTGGCGGCCAGTCTTAGGACGCGAGTTTCCATGCCTAAACGGATGCGCGCCGAAGCATGAGCTGCCTGGGTGAGTGGTGCCTCCTGCGTCGGGAGGGGGCCGCTGCCGCCAGTTGCACCCAGAGCCGCGGTGACTGCATCCCTCAGGTTACTCCGATCTGGCGGCTGCGCAGCCAGAGCAATCTGGATGGCGTTGGAGCTTTGTTTGACATCTTCAGGGGTCAGTGGCGCGGTGCCAGAGGCCTGTTTCTTGATGGCGTTCACAGCTTCTGAGGCATTCATGAGCCTTGGCAAGATGGGGCGGGCGGTAAAGGCTGTGAGCTGGTCAAAGGCGCTCATATCTGTGATGGCGATGCCCGCTGCCATGAGTGCCTGATTCACGCCATGAGAGACGGAGAGTTCCTTGCCACCGCTTGTTTGGCTGAATGCCCAGCCTGTCATGCCGCCAATGAAGCCTCCGCCTTCTTTGATCCATTGGGCCAGTGCAGAGCCCTCGGCTGGATCAGTGATGCCTTGGATATTGGCGATGATAACGTCATAATCTTTGAGCGTTTTTGCTACCATTGGGCCTTCGAATTTTTCTGTGCGGAAACCATGTTGATCATAAAAACTGATGGCATTGACCGATAGCAGTCCAAGTCGTGGCTTATCTTTGGCACCGACCCATTTGACACAATTTTCCATGAGCTGTGCGTGATCCCCACCGAGTCCACCATCCAGAAAACTGTTGTGACCAAAGAGAATGATGCGGCCTTTGCCATAACCTGCCGCAGAGGCGACGGCAATCTCGACACCCTCTTTATCAGGAGCTGATAGGATCGGAAAGGCAATGTTACCCCAAATCGCAATGGGACCCGGTGAGCCTGATTTGGGCACTGATTGCACCTTAGAGAGGATTTTGGTGCGCTCGGCAGTGACGAGTTCAGGGGGCATTTGAGCCTGAACTAGGCTGATGCTGACCGTGAGAAAAAGAAAAAAGGCGGCTTTCATGAGTATCTGGTTGGTATGTTTTAACTCGCTGGATCTGAGATTCATTAGCATAAGTTTTCGAACACGAGTGATTCCATCTGGTCATTATGGGTGGGAGGCCTCCGATTGCAGGCAATGAAGGCTGAGCTGTGGTTCTCAGAGGCTACTTTTGCCACGGTGGCTAGCGTTCAGGTCTCTTGGTTATCCTTGCCATTCGAAATTCTGATCTAAAAACAAACAACCCCACACGCTAGTCAAGCGGGCGGGGTTGTTTGAATGGAGTTGATGAGATCGTTAAAATTAAGCGGCGCGTGCTTTGAGACGTGCCTTCTTTTCTTCCAGCTTTGGCTGTGTTGTAGGCTTGAATGCTTCACCAAATAGATATTGGCGTGCGCTGTCGATC
>JAPLUM010000157.1 GCA_026397605.1 Verrucomicrobiota bacterium
GATCGTTGGCAACTCGATGACGTCTGCTCCGAGATCACGCAATTTTTTGCTCAGCACACCCGCTTGCTGGCGGGTGCGTGTGACGACGATGCGCTTGCCAAAGAGAGGGCGAGACTCGAACCAATTGATCTTCGCACGCTCATTTACCACATTGCCAACGACTGCCACAGCTGGGGCTTTAAAACCAGCCTCTTTCACCTTTGCAGCCATGGTGCCGAGTGTACCGACAAGCGTCTGCTGACAGCCATGCGTGGCCCAACGCACCAGCGCCATTGGCGTATCAGGATCTGCGCCGTTGGAGATAAACTTGCCCGTGATCTCCTCCATGCGCTCTACGCCCATGAGGAAAACTTTAGTTCCATCCGCTTTGGCGATTTTGGCATAGTCTAGACTCGTTTCTTCCTTGGTCTGGTCCTCATGGCCGGTAAAAATGGTCAGCTGACTGCAATGGTCACGATGAGTCACCGGAATGCCAGCGTATGCTGGACCTGCGATCGCGCTGGTGATACCGGGAACAATTTCAAAGCGTACCCCCGCCTCAGCAAGCTCAGCCGCCTCTTCTGCACCACGACCAAAAAGAACTGGATCGCCACCTTTCAAACGCGTCACCACCTTTCCTTCGCGGGTGAGTTTGACGATCAGCTCGTTGATTTTATCCTGAGTCAGAGTGTGATCCTTGGCCTTTTTGCCCACATACAGACGCTCGGTGCCAGGCTTTGCATGGCGGAGATGCTCTGGATTGCAGAGGTAATCATAGACCAGAACATCAGCAGCCTCGATACACTCTTTACCCTTGATTGTCAACAATCCAGGATCGCCAGGACCGGCGCCAACGAGGTAACAAATGCCAGATAGAGAAGAAGATACAGAGGCCATAGTAGAGAAATAAAACGCCCCGCATCCTGTCGAGGGAGCGAGGCGCTGCAAACTGATGATTTAATTCGATTCACTGACCGGACGGGGAGGGTGAAGTGCCAGGGGACCGCAACATGAACAGGCATGCTGCCGTTGCTTCCGTCAGGACCTGGCGGGATTCACAAGCTGAACATCTGCGGCCCCTGACACTTTTCTGATAGGCTGACGCCACTCTAAGTGCAAGCGAGAATCAGGATTTTAAAAATAAGATTTTCACATCTGTGAAAATTGGTGTTGTCGAAAATGACTCCATTCTGTAAAAGAGACATCTAATTCGTATTTTTTACCCCCATCATGCTCTGGAAGATCCTCTCCTTTTTCTCTGCCGCCTGCCTCGGCGCAGCCTGTTACTTCGCTTGGTCCAACCAAAAGGATCTCGATCAAGAGCGGTCTCGCAGCGGCTATGCTAAAGCCAATCTAAAAGCAGCGCAGACCCGTAAAAAGGAAGGTGACGAGGGTTTAATCGCCAAGAAAACTGTCTTGGAGACTTCCACCAAAGACCTTCAAACGGCCAAAGATGAAACAGTCAAGCTGGCAGCAGAGGCTGTCGAAAAAGAAGCTGCTCTGACTGTCATTAAAGGCAACCTCGAGCAAATCTCGCAACAAGTAACCACCGTCCAAAAACAAATCGACGAAGCTGGCGACATCGAGAAACTGATCGCTCAGATCGAAAAAGTGAAAAAAGAAAAGCTCGAGGCTGAAGGCGCTGCCGCCAATCAGACTCAGCGGATCGCATCTGCCAAAGCAGAATTTGAAAACGTCGTGGCTCAGACCACTAAGCTACGTGAAACTGAAGCTCGCGGCCGCAAGGGTGTCGTCGATCCAGAATTCACAGCTCGTATTTCCCAATACTTCCCGCAGTGGGGTTTTGGTATTCTTAACAAAGGCAACACTGGCGGTGTTTTCGCCAATGCTGATCTCGAAGTGAAACGCGGCAAAAACGTCATTGCTAAACTGAAAGTCAAAAACGTGGAGCAGAATGGTGCCATTGCCGAACTGATTCCTGGCAGCCTTGCCGAGGGTGAAGTCATCCAGACCGGCGACTCTGTCGTAGCTGCACAA
>JAPLUM010000076.1 GCA_026397605.1 Verrucomicrobiota bacterium
AGCCTTCTGACACGAGCAGACCACTGCGGTATTTTTGCGCCATGTTGATGCTGCGATTGAGCAGATTACCAAGTCCACCAGCCAGCTCTTTGTTGTAGGACATGATGATGCGTTCATCACTGAAATCAGCGTCATAGCCGGTGGCGATGTCGCGCATGACATAATAACGCAGTCCATCGGCTGTGAAGGTGTCGGCGAGGACGTTGGGGTCGATGACATTGCCGGTGCTTTTGCTCATCTTGCTGCCTTTCACATTCCACCAGCCATGGACAATCAAGCGTGGGATCTGCTCGTCGCTAAAGCCAAGCGCGTGAAGCATGATGGGCCAATAAAGTGCATGAGCTGGGACCAGGATGTCTTTCCCGATGATGTGGGCTTCAGATGGCCAGAGCTTGGCAAAGTCTGGCATGTCGGCATTGCCGCATTCTTCAGCCAGATAGCCGGCGAAGCTGATGTAATTGGTGAGAGCGTCAAACCAGACGAAATTGACGAAGTTCTCATCAAAGGGCAGGGGGATGCCCCAGCTGAGGCGCTCGACCGGACGGCTAATGCAGAGGTCCTGGGCTTTGCCTTCCAGGACGTTGAGCACGTCATTGGCACGGTGCGCGGGGAAGATGAAGTCGGGGTGTGTCTTGATGTAGGTCTTCAGCCATTCCACATGGTCGCTCAGGCGGAAGTACCAGTTTTCTTCTTCGAGTTCGACGACTTCTCCCCATTCCTCCCCGAATTTACCGTCGGGGCCGCGTTCTTTGTCGGTGAGGAACTGCTCCTGGCGCACGCTGTAAAAGCCTGTGTAACCTTGTTTGTAGAGCTGGCCTTCGTCATGAAGCTTTTGCAGCATGGCTTGGACGACACGTTTGTGCTTGGGGTCGGTCGTGGCCGCCCAGCCATCATAGCGGACGTTTAATTTATCCCAAAGGGAGGTGAAATGAGTGGTGATGCCGTCCACAAAAGCCTGCGGGGTCAGGCCGACCTTCTCCGCGCTCTTCTGTACTTTTTGGCCATGCTGATCCACCCCAGTGAGGAAATAAACGTCTCTGCCAGCAAGGCGCTGGAATCTAGCCATGACATCTGCCAGCACTTTTTCATAGGCGTGACCGATGTGCGGTGGCGCGTTGGTGGAGTCGATGGCGGTGGTGATGTAGTAGGGCTTCACGGGGAGGAGAGAGTCTGGAGTATTTAGTTTTTAGTATCGAGTCCAGCGGTTTGTAAAACACAGGGTTCAAAAAACAAAGCGGGGATGGAGTGAATATGAAGCGGCGCCTGGGGAATGTACCCACAGGCGGCGCGACGTGATCTTTTAGACTAGTTAGTGCTTGTGGCCGGAGCTACAGCATTTGCTAGCTTCCTTACTTGTAGCAGCTGTGCAGCTGGTGCACTCTTTCTTCGACGAGCAACAAGACGCGAGGAGGAGAGAGGCTGAGGCAAGGGTAATGGTGAGAAGACGGATCATAGTGAGTTGGGTCGGTTGGGTAACTTTAGACTATGAAAGCAGTGGCCTAAAAGGCCAGCAGCTTACTTGCTCATCATGACTGGAGCCGGAGCCGGAGGAGGCGTTGGCTTGGAAGCGCAGGAGACGAGACCGGCAACGGCGAGGGCGAGGATAGCGTATTTCATAGTATGTATCGTGGTGTTTGTTTTTGCTCTCATCGTCGCTGTTATAGCGAGAGAGAATATTTGAGGCATAACGATAAATCGACACATTGCAAACGCACAAATTGGTAAGATGCATCAAAAATTGCGAATACGCTCCGCTAGAAGTCGCCTTTGAGGCCGACTGGGGGCTTTAATCCGACTCCTGCAGCCTCAGGAGTTGGTGGTGCCATCGGCGCAGGGTCGGGCTTCGGTGAAGGCTCAAAAACTTGAACGGCACGCGGCACGGCCGTAGCTTTTGGCACAGCGGCTTCCACGGCTGGCACTGGCTTTTTGAGCTCCTTTTTCAGCCATGTGGCATCTCCCGATAAGTGCGCGATCATGCCGCCGACGACCATGGAGCCTCCGATGAACACGGCAGCTCGCAGCCAGAAGGGGACAAACTCATCTGGCGGCAATAAGGATTCATTGGGATGAATCGTGGGGGGCGCATCCACGGCTGTCTTGGCCCAGTCGGGGCCTGACGCGGGAGATGTTTCGCTTGTGCCTCGGAATAGCAGTTCAGCAAAGCCAATGGAGGGTTTTTCAGCAGGAGCGAATCCCGTCGTGAGTGGGGCGAGAGGTGCCGACAGCTCCCGATTCTCCACCATGGGGCGTGTGCGGGAGGCTTTGCTTCTCACGGGCTCTAGTGGCTCTGAGGGCGGTGCGGCGACTGGCTTTACCAGATCATGATGCTGCACGACACGTGCGTAGCGGGCCAAAAAGTCGCCTCGTTTACTGGCGCTGCCTTGACGTACTTTGGCCAGTTCATCCTCTAAGAGTCGCGCGACGGTCTCTGTTTCTCTGGTATTGACAGGTGTCTCTGAGGCGGCTCCAGGCAGTGGCTCTAAAGCCAACAAAAAGCGGCCAACGGACGCTAACCATGCAGCATCCCAGATTCTAGATCCGTCCTTGGGTGTCGATAATGCAAGAGCGGGGTCCGTTCCGCGACCCGACATGGCGGCCAGAGTGGGGTGGGCACGCAGCATGACTGAAAAGGCGGGCCAATCCGTCAATTTGGTCAGCAGTAACTTGTTGCTCCGCGCGTCTTCACGGGGGAAGCCTGTGAGAAGATAAAGATCCTCCAGGCGCAGTCGGCGAGTCTGCAAGCCAGACTTTTCCAACTGAGAAAGAGCACCATCCAGCCCAGCCAGGACGATGTAGGTCTCATGAACATTCAGAGCACGGCGCTCACGCAGCAGATCGGCCAGAGTGAAGCCCTCAGCCAATTCTTCAGCCACGCAGGTCAGACCCTCAGCCTCATGCAAAAGGGCTACCGAGATGAGGGCGGGGAAATCACTCTTTTTGTCCAAGCGATACGCTTTTTCAGCAGCGGCTGCGATCACGGCCGGAGCCAGCCTTGGCGGTAGCACTTGTTCGACGAGGACCTGGCGACCGGTTTTGGTCAGCGTGCCGCGCATGGAATAGGGATTGGCCATATCCAGCCGCTGACTCTGGATACGGATGCGGTTCACCACTGCGCGGGCCACTTCCTGGTAACTTGCCAGTTGCTGCGCCAGCAAGGCACGTGGTTTCTGAGCCGCTGGGATCTCTCCGGCAAGTTTATCAGGCACCAGCTTCAGCAAAGCTTCCCGCAGGCTCTGGATCGCCGAGGCATTCTCTGGGGCGGCTGCATCTAGGCAGGAGTTCAGGAGTTCCGTGAAATCAGCGCTTGGTAATGCCGCGTCAGGCAGGGTAGGCCCGCCACCGGATTGATCGACGAGGAAACTGCGCAGAAATTTAGCCTGTTTTTCAAAAGCGGTTTTTAACCCGCGCACCTTTTTGGCCCCACTCGGCAGCAAGCGATAATCGGCGACCTGCACCTGCAAGGACTGGGGACCGATTTGCAGCAGGCGCAGGCTTTCCAGCGGATTGCTGGGCATGAGGTCTGTCCTTGATACCAGTGCTGCCACAGCCTCTAGAGCACGTGTGGCCACCATCACAGCCAGCCAGCCTGGGAGCTCTGTCTGGCGTCCGAGATAACTTTGCAGCGTCTCCCCATCAACATTTGTCGTGATGTAGAATGGATTTCCCTCATCTTCACCAAAGTCCGTCAACCGGGCCAGTAATGGATGTCCGATCTGCTGAAGCTTTCGGCAGTTTTCCTCAAAGGCGGCCTTATCCGTCAAAGCCTTGAGCAGCACGTGACAGTGAACAAACTCCATCTGCACGGTATCACAGGCTAGCACGTTGACCTGTTCGTCATTGCGAGTCAGTTCGACGTGATTGCCTTCCGTATCTTGGACGATTTGATAGTGCCTGAAAAGACTGGGTTCCGGCATAGGGTACGACGGGGGGAGAGAAAGAATGGGGCCAAGTCTCGCCCGAGTGAAGCGTTTGACAAGGACGGAATATCAACACCATACTTGCCAAGTCACCCAGTCTTTTGCTAAAGATACTCAATTCACATGAAAAGCCTCGTTTCAGCCGCCTTCATTTTCGCCCTCGCTCACTCTGCCTCTGCTGTGGAGTTTGCCCAAATTAAGTCCATTTTTTCCCAGAAATGCTATGCCTGCCATGCGGTCAGCAAAGGCAAAACCAAGGGTGACTTGGCTTTAGACACGCCGGAAAAGCTGGCAGAAGTCATCAAGCCCGGCGGACAGATCGTTCCCGGTGAGCCAGCCAAGAGCAGTCTGT
>JAPLUM010000091.1 GCA_026397605.1 Verrucomicrobiota bacterium
CGCGGCAGCGATCTCGCCGATGGCTTTTAGCTCATCACGGGTGTAAACAGCACCAGTAGGATTGCCAGGGCTGTTGATGATGATCATCTTGGTCATCGGGGACATGGCGTCCTCGAATTCGTCAGGAGTGATCTTCCAGCCGTTTTCAAATTTGGTCTCGACGATCACTGGGATGCCGCCGACGAGCTTCACCATTTCAGGGTAGCTGGTCCAGTAAGGGGCAGGGATGATGACTTCGTCACCAGGATTCACGCAGGCGGCGATAGCGTTGTAGCAGCTGTGCTTGGCACCGCAGTTTACGCTGATCTGGGATGGGTCGTATTGCAGACCATTGTCAGCCAGGAGCTTGGCGGCTAGAGCTTCACGCAGCTCGATCATGCCAGCGCTCTCCGTGTAGCGGGTTTTGCCAGTGTTGAGGGCTTCGATAGCAGCTGCGGTGATGTGGGCTGGGGTATTGAAGTCAGGTTCGCCAGCGCCGAAGCTCAGCACATCGACTCCCTGTTTTTTCAAGGCCTTGGCTTGGCTGGTGATGGCCAGGGTCATGGAAGGCGAAAGTTCTGCGATGTGGGTAGCGATGTAGTCCATAGATGAAAAAGGGCGGGATGGAAGGTAGTGACGGGATTCCCCTGAACGGGCTGGCTAAAAAGGAGCGTATGGAGGGTTTGTCAACGCCCGTGGTGAGGGAAGATCAGCCAAATGATCCCGAAATCACCAGAATGGGTCAGGCAATCGGCGCGAATTGAGCGAATTCAGCACTAGGATGGACAGGTCTCTCACTCCATAGCCACGCCGCCTGTGTTTGGCGTGAAATATTCAATGTAGCCAATCATCATTTCATCGCTGGTCTGCGGGCCCCAGCGGACGGTTTTGGTTGGGTCTGGATTGGCTGGGTTGGCGGTGCTGTTATCGTAAATAGCGGTGATTTTCACCTGGCTACCTTGGGTGAGCAGTCGGGGTTGGGTGTAGTTGTAGCGCAGCTGCCAGTTGAAGTCGTACCGGGGCATGTCGAGCACGACCTCAGGGCTGCCGCCGGGGGGGGTGATCTCAAATTTGAAGGCTTTTCCCCGTACATGCATGTGGGCGACGTAGGCCATGACGTGCATGTCCATGGGGACGTTTTGCGTTTTCACTTCGACATGGTTTGCTTCGCCAGCAGGGATCTTGAGTCGGGGATTGGAAACGGCTGCGGTGTGGACGACGTAGGTTGGCGGTTCTTTGGCAAAGATAAGGCCCATTTTCAGCTGATCCTTAGTGGCTTTACCGTTCGGCGTGTAGTGGATCTGAAAGCTGACAGTGGCTCCTGCGGGCAGCTTTTTGGCATAGCCTGCAGGCCATTGGTGATGCGTGTTTCCAGGAACATAGGCGGCCCAGTAACCTTCTCTGCCTTCATCGCGATCACGTGCTTTACTGCCTTTGGTGTGCACTTGGACAATGACATGATGGACGACACTTTTGTCGCTGGGTTGGATTTCATATCCCTGCACCCAGCGGTCTTCCTCGAAGGTGGTCTTGGCAGTAATGAATTGATAGGGCATGGTGCCTTCAGCTTTGATGCTGACAGGGGCGGGGAGCTGGACGATGGCGTCGGGTGTGCCGATGACCCAGTCCTCTGGAAAGGAAAGGGGCTTGGGTGCTAGGCTTGCGTCTCCACTGGGGCGATCACTGGCCAACCAGCTGAGAAGGGTGCTTTTGTCTTCCTCAGTGAGGGATGCGTCATTGATCCAGGGACTGTGCTTTTCATCTGGCTGAGCTGCGGCAAACCAAGGTGGCATGGCCCCGCGCTCGACTTGCTTACGGATCATGGCGGCATTTTCGATGACGTCTTCATAGCTGGTGAGGCTGAATGGGCCGACGCCTTTGCTGTGATGACACTCTACGCAATGTGTCTGTAAAATGCGGGAGATGTGCTGATGATAGGTGGCTCCGGTTGCCGCTGCCGTAGTTTGCTTTGGGGTGTCTAAAGCGCAGCCTGGAGCGGTGGTCGCGGCAATGTCGGGTCGGCGGTTGCTTAGTAAGGCGGTCATGGCATCCCGCAGGTAGTGCTTAATGGCTTTGTCTTTGCTGTAGCCTAGGCCGTATTGATCATTGATGGCCCCTCGGTAGATGAGGGTGCGCGCTGAGTCGATGAGAAAAACTTCGGTCGTTGTGGTAGCGCCGAGGGTGCTAGTGATGAGGCCATCCTGGTCGTGAATGACGGGTGATTTCAGAGCATGGGTCGAGAGGAATTTTTGGATGTCTTCCTTGGACTCGGTTTTCACAGGGCAGATAAGGGCGAAACCGATTTGTTTTTCAGCAGCGTCCTTTTCGAGACGTGCCAGTTCTGGCCCGAGCTTACCACTGATCGGGCAAGTGGCTCCAAAGTAGGCGAGGATGATTCCCTGGCTGCCTTTTACTCTCTCGCTGAGCTTCTGTTCGGTGCCTGCTAGGTCAGTCATGACGAGGTCGTCAACTAGGTGACCGACACCGATCGTTGTGCCTTTAAGGATGGTCGGAGCTTCGGTGAGCTCTGCTTTTTCTGCCGATGGCCCCGGAGTTGGGGCAGGGGGGCTTGGTGTTCCTGGAAGACGGGGTAAGTTTTCACCGCGCTCACGCATTTCTGCTACGACTGCGCTGGCTTCTGTAAAGGTGACCTGCCCATCGCCATCCCGATCGAGTCGGCTGAACCATTGTTTCTTAGGGACTTCTTCGCTGCTGAGTTTGCCATCTTTGTTTTTATCCAGCTGATCAAAAAGACCACGCTCATTTCCGGATTCACTGGGGCTGGTTTCGGAATCTGATTTCCTGGGGGAAAGCTTGCCCTTCAGGGCTTTGGCGGCCTCGATCATGGTCAGGCTACCGTTTCCATCCAGATCGAGTTTTTTCAGCATTGGCGCTGTGGACATTTCTTCGCCTGAAATTTGGCCGTCTTTGTTGCTGTCATAGTGGTCAAAGCGCTCTTTCAGATCGACTACCTGTCCATAAGCCAAGTAGGCAGTGGTGGCTACAGCGAGGAGGGCAAGGGTAAGGAAGGTTTTTTTCATGGAACTGGCTATGGGTGACTTGTCGCCAATGATTGTATGACAGGTAGAGATCTTTTTTGAACTCCGCTGCGGGTGGGTCGTTGCGGCTCACTGAGGTGGGTGGATGGGAAACAGCGCACTTTTTTCTGCATGGCGGATTCTGGGCGTGACAAAAGTCGGCGTTTTTGTTTTAAACGGGCTGGAATCTGAAAATAGGTTTCTGCTTCTCCACCTAACCCCCTCCATCCCCCAGTTATGAAGATCAATGTTCTCCTCTTTATCCTCGTTTCCGCAGGTCTGTATGCGGCAGATGTCACTCAGCGTGATATCAGCACTGTCATGAAAGACGCTATGAAGGGCGATGCCAGCCTGCATAAAAAAGTCGCCACAGGCAAGGGCACCCCAGCAGATGCAGCCAAGCTGCTTGACTATGTGAAGTCTCTGCCAGCCGAATCTCCACCTGAAGGTGATGCCGCTAGCTGGAAGGAAAAAACAGCTAAGCTCATCGAAGCAGCTCAGGCTGTGGTGGATGGCAAGCCTGGAGCCACCTCCACCCTGCAAACAGCAGGCAACTGCAAGGCCTGCCATAGCGAGCATAAGGGAAAATAAAGGATCAAATCTCTGAATTTCCCCAGCTGGGCCTGCCCTTCGTGCGCGGGCTCAGCTTTTTTGTGCCTGCGTTCAGACAGCCCTGTGTCATTTCTCTTTTTTGATAACTGATCAGGAAGAGACATCGACCTCTTGCACTCCGGTGAAACACTGCCAAGGATGACCGCTCCCAAACCCGAATGAGCGATCCTATCAGACACGAATGCGGCCTAGCCGTTGTGCGCCTCAAAAAGCCGATGGCCTATTATCAGGACACCTATGGCAGCACCCTTTATGGGTTCAATATGCTGTCAGCCCTGATGTCAAAGCAGCGCAATCGTGGGCAGGACGGCATTGGCATCGGCTGCTGCAAGCTGAACATGCCTGCTGGCGCTCCCTATCTTTTCCGCGAACGTTTTGCCACATCGGTGGAGCAGATGGGAGAGGTCTTTGAAGGCATCAAAAAGGATTACAAGCGCATTGCTCGCCGGATTGATGCTCAGCGAAAAGAAGAGCGGCACGAAACTGGAAAGGAAATGCCCCTTTTTGAAGAAGATCCTGAGGCCATCAAACGTGAGTTTGAGCTGGCAGGTGAGATCAATATCGGCCATCTCCGCTATGGCACCTCGGGCGGTCTGGGGAAAGCCTGTCTGCACCCGTATCTGCGCCGCAGCACCTGGCCAACCCGCAGCCTGATGGTGATGGGAAATTTTAACCTGACCAATTCTGGCGAGCTGAATCGGGTGATGATGCAGCGCGGACAGCACCCAGTTTTCGGCACAGACACCCAGAGCGTGCTAGAGGAGATCGGCTTTCAGCTCGATGAGGCCCACACCCAACTCTATCATGAACTGCGTGACGGCGGCACGGTCGGCACAGAGATCCCAAAGCACATCAGTGATAAGCTGGACGTGGTGGATGTGATCCGAAAATCGGCCCAGATCTGGGATGGCGGCTATGCGATTGTCGGTGTCATTGGCAGTGGCGATCTGTTCGTCATGCGTGACCCGAATGGCATCCGCCCCTGCTGGTATTATGAAAATGATGAGGTGCTGGCCTTTGCCTCAGAGCGTGTGGCGCTGATGTCGGTCTTTGAGATTGCTGAAGATCAGACGACGGAATTGCCTCCGGGAAATGTCGCTGTGATGAAGTCCTGCGGAGCTTTCAGCGTGCAGCCTTTCACGCCAGAGCGGAAGCCGACACCCTGCTCTTTTGAGTCCATCTACTTCTCTCGTGGTAATGATTCATTGATCTATCACCAGCGGAAGATGCTGGGTGAGCAGTTGGTGCCGCAGTTGATCGAGGCGATTGAAAATGACTTTGAGCATACCGTGCTGAGCTTCATCCCGAATACTGCCGAGACGGCGTATTTTGGCTTCCTTGATGGGCTGCGCAAAAGTCGCCGCACAGAGGTGAAGGAAGCCCTAGTGGACATGATCCGCCGTGGCGAGTTGGATGAGCAAAAGCTGGATGATCTAGTCCTGCGCAATTGGCCGCGTGCTGAAAAGATCGCGCTGAAAGATATCAAGATGCGCACCTTCATCGCCCAAGAGACGGGGCGTGATCAGCTGGTCTCCAGCGTCTATGACATCACTTATGGAGTGGTTTCGCCCAAGGATAATCTGGTCGTGATCGACGACTCCATCGTCCGTGGCACCACGCTGCGTACATCCTTGCTGCGCATCCTCGCGCGCACCAATCCGCGCCGCATCGTCGTGCTTTCTACGGCTCCGCAGATCCGGTTCCCAGACTGTTATGGGATCGATATGTCGGAACTGGGCAAATTTATTGCCTTCCAGGCGGCGGTGCAGCTGCTAAAAGAGCGCGGCATGAGAACAGTTTTGCGTGAGACCTATGATGCCTGTCAGGCTGAGCTGAAGAAGCCGCGCGAGCAGATGAAAAATGCGGTTAAGGCCATCTATGCGCCGTTCACCGATGACGAAATCTCAGCCAAGATCGCCCAAATGATCTATCCCCAGCACACCAGCTGGAAGGGCGAGGTCAAAGTCATCTACCAAACCATCCCTGGCCTGCATGAGGCCCTCGGCCAGCAGTATGGCGACTGGTATTTCAGCGGCGATTACCCGACCCCAGGCGGCTTTGCGGTCGTGAACACAGCCTTCATGAACTACTTCGATAAAAAGGAAGGTCGCTCCTATGACACGCTGCTTTAGTGGAACTGCGGGCTAACAGTCTCAGCACCTTATGCCCCAAAAAATCACCCTCGCTGATCTAGGCTGGAATGACGACTTTGCCCGTGACTTCGCGCCGTATGCCGAGCATGGCTGGAAGCCAGCGCGCCTGCTGCGTGACAATAAAATCTCGTATGGCGCGCTGCTCATTGATGACGATGACTTCGATGAGCTAGATGTGATCCTCGGCGGGAAAG
>JAPLUM010000540.1 GCA_026397605.1 Verrucomicrobiota bacterium
ATCACCCTGAAGGTCTTTGTGCCGAATGCTGACAAGGCTATCGACATCGAAGTGGCTGAGAAAGTCTGTGAAAAGCACGGATTCCGCTTAGAGCGTGAGAAGCGCGAAAAAGGCGCAGGTGTTCACAAGGTCGAAGAAATCATCGTCGAACCTGTGGCTCAGGTCGTGGAAGAAGTGGAGCAAGAAAAACTCCAGTTGCGCGCCCCGATCATCACTTTCATGGGTCACGTTGACCATGGTAAGACTTCACTGCTGGATGCCATCCGCAAGACGCAAGTTACCTCCGGCGAAGCTGGTGGGATTACTCAGCACATCGGTGCTTACAGTGTCTTCCATGAAGGTCGTCCGATCACTTTCATCGATACTCCTGGTCATGCCGCCTTCTCGGGAATGCGCGCTCGTGGTGCCAATGTGACCGACATCGTGGTGCTCATCATCGCTGCCGATGACGGCATCATGCCACAGACGAAAGAAGCTCTGGCTCATGCCAAGGCCGCCGATGTGACTCTGATGGTCGCCATCAATAAGTGTGACCTAGCCTCTGCCAATGTGATGCGTGTGAAATCACAACTCCAAGATATGGGGTTGGCCCCCGTGGAATGGGGTGGTGAGATCGAGTGCATGGAAGTTTCTGCCAAGAGCGGTCTCGGTCTCGACGGATTACTCGAAACCATGGCGCTCCAGGCTGAAGTTCTGGAACTCAAAGCCGATCCCAAAGCTCCAGCTCGCGCAACAGTCATCGAGTCCAGCATGGTAGCCGGAAAAGGCCCTGTGGCTACGGTGATCGTGCGTCAAGGAACGCTCCGCGTCGGACTGCCCTTCATCTGTGGACCGCATTGGGGAAAAGTTCGCGCTTTGATCAACGACCGTGGTGCTCCGATTAAAGAGGTGCTGCCAGGTATGCCAGTGGAACTCGTCGGATTTAGCGACATGCCACATGTGGGCGACGAAGTCGTTATCATGGACAGTGAGCGCTCGGTGAAAAAACTCAGCGAAGAACGTCAGGAAGAAAATCGCCAGAAGAAGCTGGCTGTGACTCGTCGCTCTACCCTCGAACATCTCTTCTCCAGCATTGATGAGGGGAACAAAAAGACTCTTAAACTGGTCATCAAAACAGACGTTCAAGGATCTGTCGAAGCGATCACCAAGTGCCTGGGCGAGATCACCAGTGACAAGATCAATCAACGCATCCTCCATAGTGATGTGGGACCGATCACGGAATCAGACGTCCTTTTGGCCAGTGGTTCAGACGCCATCATCATCGGCTTCAATACCAAGGTGGAAAACAAAGCGCTCGGTGTGGCTAAACGCGAAGGCGTGCAGATCAAGCTTTACTCCATCATTTACGAACTCGTGGACCAGGTGAAAGACGCCATGACGGGCATGCTTGATCCGCTCACTCGTGAGAAAGTGCTCGGCCACGCCAAGGTCAAACAAGTCTTCAAAGTCAACAAAGGCTACGTCGGTGGATCACAGGTCATCGACGGACGTATCGACCGTAAGCAGCGCGCCCGCGTTCTGCGCAATGGCCAAGCTGTCTATGACGGTGGCATCGAGACCCTGCGTCGCTTCCAGGATGAAGTTCCTGAAGTCCGCAATGGTCTGGAGTGCGGTATCAAGCTCCATGGCTTCAGCGATTACGAGGAGAATGACGTCATCGAGTGTTACGAACTCGAGAAGTTTGCTCAAGCCCTCTAAACTCCATGAGCCAGCGTATCAAAAGGGTCAGCGAGCTGCTGAAGCGAGAGCTCAGCAGCGTTCTCGAAAAGCATTACCGCTTTGATGGTGTGATCTTGACCGTCCATGACGTCGAGGCCACCCCTGATTTGAAACAGTCCTTCGCCTACATCGGCATTCTAGGCACTGGCATCAATAAAGATTTCGTGATCGAAAAGCTGAACAAGAATCGCGGAGCCATCCAGCGTGAAGTGCATAAACGCATCGTCATGAAGAACTCCCCACAGATCTTCTTTCGCCTCGATCAATCTGTGGAGCGCGGCGTGCGCATCCTCAATGCGATCGACAGTCTGCCGCCGCCTGCTGATCCTCTTCCTGAAGGCGAAGAGGAAGCCAAGATGGGGTGATGATTTAGTCTATGCAAGTTTAGCCATTTAGATTCAATGACGCCTGAGCAATTAAAACACTACTTCATTCATGAAATTAAACGTGGTTGGAGTTATTCTTCAGCTGTTTTTTATGAGTTTATCTGTGCAGCCTCAGCAGCTGCTAAAGGAGGTGTCATCCTAGATGCTGGATCAGGACATCAACCCTATAAACCCTTCTTTGAAGACGCAATCTACATCGCGCAGGATCATCCAGTGGCGGGGCTTCAAAATAAAAAAATCCTCAAGTATGACATCTTGTGTGATGTCAGGTACATCCCATTGAAAGATAACTCCGTGGACGTCATACTTTCGACAAGTTCACTAGAGCATATGGAGTTTCCGGGGGCGTTTTTCTCTGAGTCGTTTCGCGTTTTAAAGCCTGGGGGCAAGCTGTTCATTAGCGCTCCCTTTGCGTATCCTGAGCACGAGGTGCCTTATGATTTCCAACGCCTCACCAGATATGGAATGCTCCGTGAGTACACTCAGGCTGGTTTCACAGATATTTCCGTCAAGCCAACAAGCTCGTCTCTTTATTCAGGGCAGTATTTTTTTCTTTCTGCCATCAAGGAAGACGGACGTAGAATGGGCCGTCATTTTGGGGCAAAGATTATCTGGAAACCGCTGTATTTCCTAGGCACCGCTTTTTGCGAGCTGACGATGTTAGTCATGGAGCGTGGGCCCAAAGAAGACACGCTCCTACCCATTGGTTGGATTGCCGTCGGAACCAAGCCTGGCCAAAAAGAGCCCAGTCAGAGCTATACTTCAAAGGATGATTTTATTCAGCAGCGTGCTCAATGTGATGACACACTCGTTATTCGAGATGGTAGCATCGTCCCCAAATAAGTTTGTTTCTAGATAAGGTCCAATTTCACTCTGAAATCCATT